>JAGNNB010000397.1 GCA_017990865.1 Lysobacteraceae bacterium | reverse complement strand
CCTACGGCGCGCACGTGACCTCGCGCCCGGACGTGATGGTGCTGATGAGCGCCGACAACGACCCGAATGCGGCGCGCGACGGCGACTACACCTTCAAGATGCCGCAGAAGATTCCGTCGTATCTGATGGCGATCGCGGCCGGCGATTTGACGTTCAAGGCCATTTCACCGCGCAGCGGCGTGTGGTCCGAGCCGACCATGTTGAACAAGGCGGTCAACGAGTTCGAAGACACCGAGAAAATGATCGCCACCGCCGAAGCGCTGTACGGCCCGTATCGCTGGGATCGTTACGACATGCTGGTGTTGCCGCCCTCGTTCCCCTACGGCGGCATGGAAAACCCGCGCCTGACCTTCCTCACGCCGACCGTGATCGTCGGCGACAAAACGCTGGTCTCGCTGATCGCGCACGAACTGGCGCACAGTTGGTCGGGCAATCTCGTCACTTTCTCCAGCGCGAAGGACGCGTGGCTCAACGAAGGCTTCACCAGCTACGTCGAAAACCGCATCATCGAATCGCTGTACGGCAAAGACCAAGCCGCGATGGAGAACGTGATCGAGCGTAACGAACTGAAGAAAGAGTTCGCCGAAATCGACCCGTCGCTGCAGAGACTGGCGACCAAACCGGGCGTGCTGAAGGACCCGGACAACAGCAGCAGCGCCACCGTCTACACCAAGGGCGCATGGTTCCTGCATTTCCTGGAAGAGCGTTTCGGTCGCGAGAAGTTCGATCCGTTCCTGCGCGGCTATTTCGATCACTTCGCGTTCCAGAGTATCGACAGCGAGCAGTTCGCCAAATACGCCAAGGCCAATCTGTTGGCGAAGTACCCGAACGTCGTGGACGTCAAGGAATTCGACGAATGGCTGTACGAGGCCGGCATTCCGGCGACCGCGCCGCAGGCCCAGGCGCGCCGGTTCGGCGTGGTGGATTCCTCGCGTCTGGCCTGGCTGGGCAGCGGTAATCTGCCGCCGGTCGAAATCACCAAGGAGTGGACCACGCAGGAGTGGGTGCATTTCATCGAAGGCTTGCCCGACGACCTGAACCGCGAAAAATTGGCGCAGCTCGACGCCGCCTACGCGTTTACCGGCACCATGAACGGCGAGATCGCGCAGCGTTGGTATCCGCTGGCGGTGAACAACGGCTACACCGAGGCCAACGGCGCGATCGCCGCGTTCCTGCAGCGCATCGGTCGTCGCAAGCTGATCATGCCGACCTACACCGCGCTGGCGAAGACCGAATCGGGCCTCGCGTTGGCGCGCGACATTTACGCCAAGGCCAAGCCGGGTTATCACCCGATCACCAGCGGTTCGGTCCAGAAAGTGATCGACGAAGCCAAGCCTGCGCCCGCCCCGGCGGTGCAGGGTGCGCCCACCGCCGCGCCGAAAACCGAGCCGCCGTCGGCGCCGAATACGCCCACCTCCTCGACCGACGCGTCGAATCCCGCGCCCACGACCGCACGGTGATCTGAGTGTCGAAGCGCCGCCGCGCCAAACGCGACGCCCGCGAAGCGGCGGCCCTCGCGGCCGCCGCGCCGAACGATTCTGCGGATAGCGCCGCCGAGACATCGGCGGCGCGACGCGGGCGCCGGTTCAAGATCGCCAATGTCATCGCCGGTGCGTTGCTGCTGGCGTTCGCGATCACGCTGTGGCTCGATCCGAGCCTGCCGATCCGCGCCGAATTCGCGAAACAGCGGATCTTGCTCGGTGCGCGTACGGCGACGGTGGAGGCGGGCGAGCATCGCTGGGTGTACACCGAGCTCGAAGCGGACACGGCGGGTGCGCAGACCGTGGTGTTGGTGCACGGCTTCACCGGCAGCAAGGAAAATTGGTATCGCGTCGCGCGTCGGCTGAAAGGCCGCTACCGCTTGGTGATGCCGGATTTGCCGGGCTGGGGCCGAAGCGAGCGCAAGCCCGACGCCGATTACGGCTACATGGCGCAAAGCGAACGTCTCGCTGCGTTCATCGGGCAGATCAGCCAACAGCCGGTGGTGTTGATCGGGCATTCGATGGGCGGCGGTATCGTGGCGACGACCGCCGCGCGCGCGCCGGGCCGCGTTTCGCGCGTGGGTTTGATCGACGCCGCAGGCGTGCGTTTCGACGACAACCAGTTCGGTTTGGACGTACTGGCCGGCAAGAACCCGTTCGCGGTGGAAGATGCGGCCTCGCTCGAGCGTTATCTCGCCACCGTTTTTCATCTGCGCGAAGCGCGGCCGTGGGTTCCGTGGCCGGCGGACAAGCTCTACATCGCCGAGCGCAAACGCGACGCGGCCTTCGAGCAGCGCGTGCTGGACAAGATCGGCCGCGGCGAAGAACGCTTCCTGCCCGGCATGGCCGCCGCGAAAATCAAACAACCCACGCTGCTGCTGTGGTGCAAGCAGGACCGCGTGATCGATCCCAGCGCGATGACGCTGTACGGGCGCAGCCTTCCGCACGCGACGCAAGTGTTGCTCGACGACTGCGGTCATATGTCGCTGATGGAGCGCCCCGGCGACACGGCGGGGGCGATCGAAATGCTGGCCGAACGAGGGCGGTGGCGATGACTCGAAACGATTCCGGACGCGTACGTTCGCGCGGCGTGGGTTCGTGCGGCGTGCATCGCGTGCGCACGGCGCTGGTCTGCGCGCTGCTGGTTGCGTTGACCGGTTGCGGCGAAGACCCCGCCGCCATCGCGAAAGCCCAGGCCGAGCAAGCCGCCGCGAACGAAGCGACCGCCAAAACCGAAGCCGCCGCCTACGACACTGCGATGGTCGAGCAGAACTGGCAAATGGCCAAAGCCCATGCCGACGTGCTGATGCAGAAATATCCCGGCACCGAGACCGCCAAACGCCTGCAGGCCGATTACGACGAAGTGAAAGCCAAGGCCGAAGCCGCGCGCGAAGAAGCGCGCACCGCCGCGCTGTGGAGTTACACCGTGCAGGACGTGCCCGGCGGCAAGCAAACGTCCGCGGCGATCTACGCGAAAGACCCGGTCGATGTGGACGGCAGCGGACCGACCGCGGTGCGTTTGATCTTTCGCGATCATCCTTCGTGGGGCCGCAGCAGTTATCTGGTGCTGCAGACCGGCGATTTCGATTGTTATGGCGGCTGCAAGGTGCAGGTGACGATCGACGACAAACCGGCGAAAGCGATGGCCGCGTCGCGACCGAAAACCGACGAAGCCATCGCGATGTTCATCGAAGACGAACGCGCATTGTGGAAATCGACCAAGGGCGCGAAGACGATGACCGTCGAATTCCCGGCCAAAGGCATGGGCAAGCGCGTCGCGACGTTCGAAGTGGCCGGCCTGGATCACGGCAAACTGCCGAAGTGGAATTGAACGCGTGCGTCGCTGGGCGCTGCGTTCGCTCGCGGTCCTCGCGCTCGGCGCGTGTTCGGCGCTCGCGGCATGGTGGTGGTTCCGCGAATACGCTCCGGATCGCGATCGTTACCCGGTTCGCGGCATCGATGTGTCGCATCACCAGGGCGCGATCGACTGGCCGCGCGTCGCCCGCGACGATGTCGCCTTCGTCTACATGAAAGCCACCGAAGGCGGCGATCATCGCGATCGCGCCTTCGCCCGCAATTGGCGCGAAGCCCGCGCGGCCGGGCTCGCGGTCGGCGCCTATCACTTCTTCACGTTTTGCCGCAGCGGCGAGGAGCAGGCGCGGAATG
>JAGNNB010000032.1 GCA_017990865.1 Lysobacteraceae bacterium | reverse complement strand
CGTCTCGGGGTCGCCGATCAACTTGAGCACGCGCTGCATCACATCGTCGAAACCGCCGAGGTAATCGCGCACCGAGAAATCTTCGATCGCGTAGTACAGGGCGTTGACGGTGAAATCGCGCCGTACTGCGTCCTCTTCGATGTTGCCGTAGACGTTATCGCGCAGCACGCGACCTTCTTCGCCCATTTCGCGATCGCCGCTGCCGTCGTCGCTGTTGGCGCGGAACGTCGCCACTTCGATGATCTCGCGGCCGTACACCACGTGCGCGAGACGGAAGCGACGGCCGATCAACCGGCAATTGCGGAATAAGTGTTTGACCTGCTCCGGCGTGGCGTCGGTGGCGACGTCGAAGTCCTTGGGATGCAGCCCCAGCAGCAGATCGCGCACCGCGCCGCCGACGAGATAAGCGCCGAAACCGGATTCGCGCAATCGATACAGCACGCGCAACGCGCTGGGACTGATGTCCTTGCGCGAAATCGAGTGCCGATCGCGCGGGATCGTATTGATCGCTATCGTATTGATCGCTGCAGTCGTCGCGTCTTGCGCTCCGGCGACGGGTATCGGCACGGAGGTCGCGGCCGGCGGCGCCGAAGGCGGAAAGGGCTGTGGCGTCGGATCGTTCATCGAATACGGAGTCTTCGGGCGTCTGCTTGGTCGGGAAGGTGTCGCGGGTAGGGGGACCGGGTATACTAACAGCCTGTCCCGGTCGTCGTTGAGGCGACCGTTCCCGAATCGGATTTCGCTCGAAGCGCGCACCTCGGTGCCAAGCCGACTTCAAGCTCCCTTCGTCTAGAGGCCTAGGACGTGGCCCTCTCAAGGCTAAAACACGGGTTCGAATCCCGTAGGGAGCGCCATACAAAGACAAAACCCGCGCAGCGATGCGCGGGTTTTGTCTTTTGCGCACCCGAAGGGTTCGAACGCGGGTTCGACACTGCCGCCGGGAGCGGCGGTGGACCCTCAGCCATCTCGGCGCAGGGAACGACCAGCCCACGGCGTCTCTGGGCTTTCTTCTGCGCGTATCGGCTTTACAATTGCGCCACGGACGCGCCCTGCGGCCGGCTCGCTTCGATCTCACGCCCGTCTCCGGACCGCCCATGCCTTTCGTCGTCACCGAAAACTGCATCAAGTGCAAATACACCGATTGCGTCGAGGTTTGCCCGGTGGATTGCTTCCACGAAGGGCCGAACTTCCTGGTCATCGATCCCGACGAGTGCATCGATTGCACGCTGTGCGAACCGGAATGCCCGATCGGCGCGATCTTCCCTGAAGACGATGTGCCCGCGGGCCAGGAAGGCTACGCCGCGCTCAACGCCGAATTGTCCGGGTCGTGGCCGGTCATCACGGTGCGTAAAGAGCCGCTGCCCGACGCGAAAGAGTGGGAAGGCAAGTCGCCGAAGCTGCAGTATCTGGAGCGCTGACGGTCGCTTCGTCTGTTGGCCTTCCCCAACGACATCGACGAAAACGGGCGCCTTCCGGCGCCCGTTTTCGTTGGCTCGCACCAAGCGAGCGAAGCGAACCGCAACCGGCTTACTTCGCTTCCAACGCCGCCTTCAACGCGGCGATCAACTTCGCCGGCGCGGCGCCCTGCGCCGGTTGACCGCGCGGATCCACCGCAGCCACCGCGCTGCCGCCGGCCACTTCGCTGACACGGACCAGGAACTTCGCGCCTTCGAAATCGATGTCGTAAGCGCCGAGCAACTGCGCACGGCTGACCACATTCGCGCCCTGCACGTTCGCCAGGGCCGCGCCGACGCGCTCGAACACCGTCGCGCGGTCGCCGGAGACGGTGAACCCGACCGCCTGCGCCGCCGACGCGCCGCCCGTACCGACCGAAGAGCGCGTGACCGAGCCGCTCGCACTGCCGTTATAGATCGCCTCGGCCTCTTGCGCGTTGAAGGCCGGCGGCAATTCCAGCGGGCGGTTCTCCGCGTTTTCGGCGTACTTATCGTTTTTGCGGAACCAGCGGCAACCGCTGCTGCCGAGAACGGCGACCGCGATGAGGGAGACCGCGGCGATGCGCAGCGCAGTGCGGGAAACGGCCGAAGCGGTTTGCGGACGGGACGGCCGGAGGGACAAGGTCATGCGAACTCCAATGGAATCGAAAACGGGTCGTGGGATGGGATGGATGCGGATTCGAGCGTCGACGATTCGAGCTTCGACAAACGGCGCTCCGGTTCAGGCGGCCAAGACATCGCGAACGCGGGTTTCCAACGCGGCGATGCGGGCGGCGATCGCATCGGCCTGCGCGGTGTGGACGGGCGATAGATCGGTGAGCGGGAGACGCAGGCCGCGGCCGAGGCCCTGGCGATCGAGGATGGCCTTGACCGGAATCGGGTTGGGCTCGACGGCGAGAAAATCGTAGATCGGTTGCAATTGCGCATCCCAGGCGGCGGTCTCGGCGCGCGCACCGCTGCGCGCGAGATCGCACAAGCGTCGGAACGCGGCGGGAATCACGTTCGAGGCCACCGAAATGGTGCCGTCCGCGCCGGCCAGCATCGCGCGCGCGGCGGTCGGGTCGTCGCCACTCAGGATCGAAAACGCATCGCTGCGCAGCCCGAGCAGGGCCTCCATGCGCTCAGGTTCGGCTCGCGCCTCTTTGATCCCGACGATCTGCGGATGCGCCGCCAGCACGGCGACGGTCTCCGGCAGCAGGTCGCAACCGGTGCGGCTCGGCACGTTGTAGAGCACGACCGGCAAGGCGCCATCGTCGGCGATGGCGCGGTAGTGCGCGATCAGGCCGGCCTGCGTGGGTCGTACGTAGGGCGGCGTCACCACCAGCGCCGCGTCGGCGCCGAGCGTGGCCGCACGGCGGGTCGCATCGATGGTTTTGGCGGTATTGGACAGCCCGGTACCGGCCAGCACCGGCACGCGGCCATCGACGATTTCGATCGCGACCTGCAGCAGGCTGTCGTATTCGGCATCGCTCAGGGCGTTGGCTTCGCCGGTCGAACCGGCGACCACGAGGGCTTGGGTGCCGGCGTCGAGTTGATTGCGGAGATGGCGGCGCCAGGCGTCGAAATCGAGTTCGCCGCTCGTCGCGAACGGCGTGGCCAGCGCGGTGATACTGCCGGAGAGGTACAAAGGGGGGCCTCGGTCTTGCCAGGGAGGGACGAGCCCGGCGGCGATCATGGTGATCACGGCGCGCCCGGGCGGGATGACCGCAGCATGGTACCCGGTCTGCGCCGCGCCATGGCGGACGCGCGACGGACGATTCACACGAGGGCATGGAAGACCGGGGCGCAGGAACCGCCGCCCGCGGGTTGCGGCGCGAAAGCGGGGACCAGTATGCTGACGGCCTGTCGAGCCCCACCCGATCGTCCATCCGATCGCTTCTCCGGTCGGGTCGGCCACTTTTCGGGCGCGGCATCGCCCTCTTGGATCTTCGAACTCTCACGCGCGGACGCCCACTTGACCGATTCAGCCTCAGCTTCGCGGCCTGCGCCGAACGAGAACCACCTGCTGATCAACGCCTACACGACGCATCCGCAGTCTCCGCTGTTGTCCGTCACCCGCCGCATCGCCGACAGCGGCTGCAATCTCGTCGACGCGCGACTGTCCACCGTCGGCCGCGATGTGTCGGTCACGGCGCTGGCGATCGGTTCCTGGGACGCCATCGCCAAACTCGAAGCCATGCTCACCCGGCTCGAACGCGAAGAAGGCATCAAGCTGATCTGGTACCGCACCGGGCCCAAACCCGTGCAATCGAATCTTCTCCCCTATGTGGTAGAAGTGGTGGCCGCGGACAAGCCGGGGATCCTGTACCAACTGGCCGATTTCTTCGACCGTCAGGGCATCACCATCGAAAGCCTGCATTGCGCGCGCTACCGCGCGATGCAGACCGGCGCGGATATGTTCTCGGCGCAAGTCACGATCGGAGTACCGGCCGAAATGCACATCGCCGCGCTGCGCGACGACTTCCTCGAATTCTGCGACCACCTCAATCTCGATGCGATCATGGACCCGATGAAGTTCTGAGAACCGAGTCAGCGAAGCTCCGAAGGAAACCCTACGCCTCCGACCGAGACCACGATGACGGCCACCGGTAAAGCTCTGCCCAAGACCACGCTCAAGCGCTCGTTCGCCCTTTCCGACGGCACCGCCGCGACTCTCGCCGACTTCGCCGGCCGCTGGGTGGTGCTGTACTTCTACCCCAAGGATTCCACGCCCGGCTGCACCACCGAAGGGCTCGAATTCAACGCCTTGCTGCCGAAATTCGCCAAACTCGGCGCCGATGTCCTCGGCGTCTCCCGCGATTCGGTCAAATCGCACCAGAATTTCTGCGAGAAACAAGGCTTTCGGTTCAAGCTGGTCAGCGACGGCGATGAAGCGCTGTGCAAAGCCTTCGACGTGATCCATGAAAAGAATATGTACGGCAAGAAAGTGCTGGGCATCGTCCGCAGCACGTTCCTGATCGATCCCGACGGCAAGCTCGCCGCCGAATGGCGCGGCGTGAAGGTCGCCGGCCACGCGCAAGCCGTGCTCGATGCGTTGAAAGCCGCACAAGCCAAGTGATGCCGATGTTCGCCACGATCGTTCGCGCCCCGCTTCGCGGGACGCGGCGACGCCTTCTCGCGCGCCCGGCCTGGCCCTCCACCCTCAGAGCGGAGCGCAGCTCCGCCAAAACACCTGCATGTAGAGCGGAGCGCCGCTCCGCTGAACTCTCGCCTCAAACGGTCCAGCGGAGCTGCGCTCCGCTCTACAACCGCGCTCCGCTCTACAACCGAGCGCCGCTCTACCGCGCATATTCCGACAAAACGGACACCCACACCGCATGATGACCAAAGGCAAACGCATCTACGTCCTCGACACCAATGTGCTGATGCACGACCCGACGGCTCTGTTCAAGTTCGAGGAACACGATGTCTTCCTGCCGATGCAGGTCATCGAAGAACTGGATAACGCCAAGAAAGGCACCTCCGAGTCCAGCCGCAACGCGCGCCAGGTCAGTCGTTTCCTCAACGAGTTGATCGAAGCGCACGGCGCCGACAAGATTTCGTCGGGCTTGACGCTTTCGCGACCGAAAGGCCTGCAACTGCGCGCGGCGGAGAGCATCGGCAAACTGCGCTTCCAAACCGGCAGTTTCGATTCGGCGAAGCGCTTCGGCGCGGTGATGCCGGACAACCAGATTCTCGGCGCGATTCTGATGTTGCAGGAAGCCGAACCCGATGTGCCGGTCGTGTTCGTCTCCAAAGACATCAATCTGCGGATCAAAGCCTCGATCGCCGGTATTGCATCAGAAGATTACGAAAACGATCGCGCGCTCGACGACTTCAGTCTGCTCTACACCGGCGCCAGCCCGCTGCCGGAGGATTTCTGGGCGCGCTACGGCAACGATTTGAAATCGTGGACGGAAAAAGGCCGCACGTTCTACGAAATCTCGCGCGGCGCCGACGACGAGTGGTACCCGAATCAATTCCTGTATCTGCCTGGCGACGACGACACCGAAATGCGCGTCTCGCGCATCGATGGCGATCGCGTGGTGCTGCAGATCGTCGACGATTACCGCAGCCATCAGCACGCGGTTTGGGGTATCGCCGCGCGCAATCGCGAACAGAATTTCGCGCTCAACGCGCTGATGGACCCGGAGATCGATTTCGTCACCCTGCTCGGCACCGCCGGCACCGGCAAGACGCTGCTGGCGCTCGCCGCGGGTTTGGCACAGACCATGGATCAGCAGCGCTATCGCGAAATCATCATGACCCGCGCGACTGTGAGCGTGGGCGAGGACATCGGCTTCCTGCCCGGCACCGAAGAGGAAAAGATGACGCCGTGGATGGGCGCGCTGACCGACAACCTGGAAGTGCTGATGCCCAGCAATCAGGAAGGCGGCAGTTGGGGTCGCGCCGCGACCAACGATCTGCTCGCCTCGCGCATCAAAATCCGTTCGCTGAATTTCATGCGCGGCCGCACCTTCCTCAGCCGCTGGCTGATTCTCGACGAAGCGCAGAACCTCACGCCGAAACAGATGAAAACGCTGATCACCCGCGCCGGCCCCGGCACGAAAATCGTGTGCCTGGGCAACGTCGAACAGATCGACACGCCCTACCTCACCGAAACCACCTCCGGCCTGACTTACGCCGTCGATCGCTTCAAAAGTTGGGCGCACAGCGCGCACATCACGCTCAAACGCGGCGAGCGCTCGCGCTTGGCGGATTACGCGTCGGATGTGTTGTAAGCCACGCAGTCGATTCGGATGAAGCGCATCCATCATTCGGAGCACGACGCGGCCGCCGTCTGCGTCGCGTGCGGGCGCGCGCTGTAGTCGCAAAAATGACGGCCGAAGCAGGCACGACGATTCGCCCTCTGACTGCGTCGGACGCCCCTGCGCTGTTGACCGTCGTCCGCGCCTCGCTACCCACGCTGTCGCAATGGCTGCCCTGGGCTACGGACGATTACGATCTCGCCATCGCCGAAGGCTGGATCGCGCACTGCATCGCTGCACACGAGGCCGATCGCGAATATCACTTCGGCATCTTCGATGCGGCGTCGGGCGATGTGTTGGGCAGCGTCGGCTTGAACCATCGCATTCCCGCGTATCGCAGCGCGAACATGGGCTACTGGGTCGCCGATGCGGCGCGTGGGCGCGGGGTGGCGGTCGAGGCCGCGCGTTGGACGGCGCGGTTCGGATTCGACACGCTCGGACTGCAGCGCATCGCGATTCTGATCCTGCCGGAGAACCGGGCCAGCCTGCGGGTCGCCATGAAACTCGGCGCGGTCTGCGAGGGAGTGGCCCGCAATGCCGTGGTCCATCGAGACCAGCCGCACGAGGCAATGGTGCTATCGCTGATTCCCGCCGATCTCGATCGAACGACGCAAAACTGATGTTTTAAACATCACTTTGACTATCGAAAACTTGATTTTCGATTATTCAAGTGGCAATACTGCCGGTTCCTCAGCACGCGGCCGCGACCCAGCACCAACGCCAGGATGATCACTTCCGCCCAGATGCGCGCCGCGCGCGCCTTGCTCGGCATCGATCAGCGACGGCTGGCCGAGTTGTCGGGCGTCTCCCTGCCGACGATCCAACGGATGGAGGCGAGCCAAGGCCATGTCCGCGGCGTGGTCGGTTCGCTGACCAAAATAGTGACTGCGCTGGAAGCCGCCGGGATCGAGTTGATCGGCAACGAGCAGATCAGCCAAGCCAAAGGCCGCGGCGTCCGTTTGAAGGAGTCCGAGCCATGAACGCCGCCGCGAAGAAGAGCCTCCTGCGCGAGTTCACCCCGAAGACCTTCACCTCGCTGCGCGCCGGTTACGGGCTGCGCGATTTGCGCGCCGATGCCGTCGCCGGGCTGACGGTCGCGATCATCGCCCTGCCCTTGGCGATGGCCTTAGCGATCGCCAGCGGCACCACTCCGGAAAAAGGCCTGCACACGGCGATCATCGCCGGGTTTTTGATCTCGTTCTTCGGCGGCTCGAAAGTGCAGATCGGCGGCCCCACCGCGGCGTTCATCCCGGTGGTGTTCGCGGTGATCCAGAAGTTCGGCTACGGCGGATTGATTCTGTGCACGTTGCTCGCCGGCCTGATGTTGATCGCCGCCGGTTTGCTGCGGCTCGGTACGCTGATGAAATACATGCCGCAGCCGGTCGTCACCGGTTTCACCGCCGGCATCGCGGTCAGCATTTTTTCCAGTCAGATCAAAGACGCGTTCGGCTTGAAAATGGGCCAAGTGCCCGCGGAATTCATCCCGCGCTGGGCCGCCTACGCGCAGCACATCGGCACCGCGCAGACGGCGACGATCGCGCTCACAGCGCTGGGTTTGGCCGCGATTTTGCTGCTGCGCCGCTGGCGCCCGGCATGGCCCGGGTTCTTGATCGCATTGTTGCTGTGCACGCTGGTCTGCACCGTGTTCGCCGTGCCGACCGACACCATCGGCAGCCGATTCGGCGGCTTGCCGTCGGCGCTGCCGCAATTCGACTTCCCGCATATCCCGTTCGAGCGCACACGCGAGCTGCTGCCCAGCGCGTTCACCATCGCCTTCCTCGCGGGCGTGGAATCGCTGCTGTCAGCGGTGGTGGCCGACGGCATGACCGGCGGGCGTCATCGTTCGAATATGGAATTGGTGGCTCAGGGTATCGCCAACACCGCATCGGCGTTGTTCGGCGGTTTGCCCGCGACCGGCGCGATCGCGCGGACCGCCACGAATATCCGCGCCGGCGCGCGTTCGCCGCTGTCCGGCATTCTGCATGCGGCCTTCCTGCTGTTGTTCATGCTGGCGTTGGCGCCGCTGATGCGCTACGTGCCGCTGGCAGGTTTGGCCGCGATTCTGTTGATCGTGGCCTGGAACATCAGCGAAATCGAAGCCTTCCGGCACACGCTCTCGGCGCCGAAAGGCGATCGCTTGGTGCTGCTGCTGACGTTTTTCCTCACCGTGTTCTTCGACCTCACGCTCGCGATCGAAGCCGGCGTGGTGGTCGCGGCCTTCGTGTTCATGTTCCGCATGGCCAACGCGGTGGAAGTGCAATCGGAACAAGATCTCATCGACGACGACACCGGCGAAGACCCGACCCAACGTTCGCGTCTGCCGGCGGGTGTGGAAGCCTTCCAGATCAGCGGGCCGCTGTTTTTCGGCGCGGCGAATCGCCTGGACGATTTGCTCGATCAATTCCGCATCCCGCCGAAAGTGTTCATCCTGCGCATGCGCCTGGTACCGGTGATCGACGCCAGCGGCGTGCATGCGCTGGAGAATTTGCTCGAACGCTGCCAGCGTCGCGGCATCGTGCTGGTCATCTCCGGCCTGCAACCGCAGCCGCGAAAAGTGTTCGCGAAGATGCGCCTGCACCCGCGCCATGGCATGCTGCATATCGCACCGGATTTCGACGCCGCACTGGCGGTGGCGCAGGAGTTGATCGAAGGGCGCGCGACGGAGGATTTGCCGTCGTGAAAATTCATCGCCGCGCTGCGTCCGCACGCACCGCGCAAGACGACCGCCGCCGACATCGCATCACGACACGCGCATGAACGCTTCAATGCCAACAGCATCCGCCCGCATTCGATCCGTACTCACCATCGCCGGCAGCGACTCCGGCGGCGGCGCAGGCATTCAAGCCGATCTCAAGACCTTCGCCGCACATCGCGTGCACGGACTCAGCGCGATCGCCGCGCTCACCGCGCAGCACACCCGCGGCGTGACCGCGGTGCACGTGCCGCCCGTGGAATTTCTGCGTGCGCAAATCGACGCCTGCTTCGACGATTTCGATATCCGCGCGGTGAAATTCGGGATGTTGGCCACGCACGACGTCATCTGGGCCGCCGCCGACACGGTGGCGATGCATCGCGCACCGAAATACGTGCTGGACCCGGTGATGATCGCCACCTCAGGCGCGAAATTGCTCGCCGACGACGCCCTCTACGCGTTGCGCGAGCGTCTGCTGCCGATGACCGACATCATCACGCCGAATCTGCCGGAAGCCGAACTGCTGCTCGGCAAGTCCATCGACGATCTCGATGCGATGCGCTCCGCCTGCGTCGAATTATTGAATCTCGGCGTGTGGGCCGTGTTGCTGAAGGGCGGGCATTTGGCGTCGGGCGACGAGGTGACGGATCTGTTCGCGATGCGCGACGATGCGGGCCTGACGGTACGGGAAATCCGTCACCCGCGGCTCGCGGTGAATGCGCACGGTACCGGCTGCACCTTGGCGGCCGCGATCGCCGCGCACCTCGCGCAGGGCGCGAACATGCAAGATGCCTGCGTCGCGGCGTCCGACTACATCCATCGCGCGTTGCTGAGCGGCTATCGGCCGGGACGCAGCGACGTGTTGGTGCTCGATCACTTCGGCGCCGCATCCGCGACATAAGCGGGCGCATCGGTCTGGGTCGTCGCGCGCATCGACTGCCAGCGCCACAGATCGCGACAAATCGCGTCGATGCCCAATTCGGCGCGCCATCCCAACCACCGCGCCGCATGCTGCGGGTCCGCATGGAGTTCGGCCACATCGCCGATGCGCCGCGCCAGGATGCGGTACGGAATCCGCCGACCGCTGGCCGCCTCGAACGCGCGCAGCAGCTCCAGCGCACCGATGCTTCGGCCCGAGCCGATATTCAGCACCGCGTGCCCGTCCTCGGCTTCGCGAGCGTCGTCGCTCAGCGCTTCCACCGCATCCGCATACGCTCGCGCCGCATCCACCACATGCAGATAATCGCGTGCGCAGGTGCCGTCGCGGGTGGGCCAATCGTCGCCGTAAATCGGTACGGATTCGCGCAAACCGCTCGCTACTTGGCAAATCGCCTGCAAGGTATCGTTCGCGGCGCAACCGAGGGCATCGCCGATGCGCCCGGACGGATGCGCGCCGACCGGATCAAAATGGCGCAGGGTGATCGCACGCAGGCCCGGGTCGGCCGCGCAGACCTCGCCGATCAACTGTTCAACGAAGGCGACCGCACGTGAATAGGGATTGTCGCAGATCGGCGGCGCCTGTTCGTCCACCGCGCCGAATGCGGCATCGCCGTAGATCGCCGCGGACGAGCCGTGCACCAGTTTGCCGACGCCCGCTTCGCGCATGGTGCGCAGCAAGGCGATGGTGCCCGCGATATTGTTGTCGAAATACGCCAGCGGCCGCGCGCGCGCATCGCTGCTGGATTTGAGCGCCGCCAAATGCACCACCGCATCGTAGCGATGCCGCGCGAACAAGGCCGAGAGCGCCGCGCCGTCGCGCAAGTCGACGCAATGCGCGTCGAGCGAACGGCCGATCAGCGCTTCCAAACGCTGCAGGGCTTCCGGGGTGCTGTGACTGAAGTTGTCGACGACCGCGACATCGTGACCGCGTTCGCAGAGCGCGACACAGGTGTGGCTACCGATGTACCCCGCCCCGCCGCACACCATGACCCGCATGGACGCCTCCGTCGATCGCATTGCGTCGCGTTCGGCGCGCTCCTGCGAGCCGGCGCCGGTCCTCGATTTCCGCACCGACGACATGGTGCCTAACGCAGAAAAGCCCGCGAACCGGCAAGCGGCCCGCACTTCGCGGGGTGCGCCCCGCCCCGGGCGGCGGCTCGACGGCGGCTGCTAGACTTGGGTCCCGTCGCGGCCGTTTCGGCCCGCACGCGCAGCCGAACGCCCTCACGATGTCCACGAATACGCCCGCCGCACTGCCCGCAGAAGACGAGATTCGCATCGCCGTGATCGGCCTGGGCTATGTCGGCCTGCCGTTGGCGGCGGCGTTCGGGCAGCGTTACGACACCTTGGGCTTCGATATCGACGCCGAGCGCATCGGCGAATTGAGCCACGGCCACGACCGCACGCTGGAAATGACCGAGGCGCAGTTGCGCGAGGCGACCCGTCTGCGCTTCGCCCACGACGAGAGCGCCCTCGCCGGCCGCAACGTCTTCGTCGTTGCGGTGCCGACGCCGATCGACGCATACAAACGGCCCGATCTGGGGCCGCTCGAAGCGGCCAGCCGCACGGTCGGCCGCGCGATCCGCCCGGGCGGTATCGCGATCTACGAATCGACGGTGTTTCCCGGCGCGACCGAGGATATCTGCGTGCCGATCGTCGAGCGCGCATCCGGCCTGCGTTACGGCCACGATTTCTTCGCCGGCTACAGCCCAGAGCGGATCAACCCCGGCGACCGCCAGCATCGCCTGGAGAACATCGTCAAAGTGGTCTCCGGCTCCACGCCGGAGGCCGCGCGTTTCGTCGAACGCCTGTACGCCAGCGTGGTGCCCGCCGGCACCCATCTCGCGCCGAGCATTCGCGTCGCCGAAGCGGCGAAAGTGATCGAAAACATCCAGCGCGACGTGAATATCGCGCTGATCAACGAATTGGCGCTGATCTTCCATCGTCTCGATATCGACACCCAGGACGTGCTGGCCGCCTCGGCGACGAAATGGAATTTCCTGCCGTTCAAACCGGGTTTGGTCGGCGGCCATTGCATCGGCGTGGACCCGTACTACCTGACGCACAAGGCGCAGCAGATCGGCTACCACCCGGATGTGATTCTGGCCGGCCGCCGCATCAACGACGGCATGGGTCAACACGTCGCGCAGCGCACGCTGCAAGCGATGGCGCAGCGCGGCCGCCCGGTCGCAGGCGCGCGCGTGCTGGTGTTGGGGCTGGCGTTCAAGGAAAACTGCCCGGACCTGCGCAACACCCGCGTCATCGATATCGTCGACGAATTGCGCCGCTACGGCGCGCAGGTGGATATCCACGATCCCTACGTCGATGCGAACCTGGCGCAAGCGGAATACGGCATCGCCTTGACCGAAACGCCCGAACGCGGCGCCTACGACGCGACGATTCTGGCCGTCGCGCATCGCGAATTCGTCGAACTGGGCGGCAGCGGCATCCGCGCCTTCGGCAAACCCGACAGCGTGCTGTTCGACGTGAAAGGCGCGCTGCCGCGTGAGGCAGTGGATGGACGGCTGTAGGGCTGCATAGCGCGCCATACAGGATTCATGGATTCATTTCGATCCGCTGGATTCCCCCAAACGTCAGCGCGACAATACCGCCCGACGCTCCCGCTTCCCGCAAGGCGACCCCATGCGCATCCTCGTCACCGGCGCCGCCGGCTTCATCGGTTCGGCCCTCAGCCATCGCCTGCTCAATCGCGGCGACGAGGTTTTCGGCTACGACAATCTCAACGACTACTACGATCCGGCGCTGAAAGACGCACGCCTCGCGTTGCTGATGCCGAAATCGGGGTTCTCGTTCGTGAAGGGATCGCTGGAAGATCGCGCAACCTTGGAAGCGGCGTTCGACGCCTTCAAGCCCGATCGCGTCGTCAACTTGGCCGCGCAGGCCGGCGTGCGTTATTCGCTGGAAAACCCGCACGCGTACATCGACAGCAATATCGTCGGCTTCATCAACGTGCTGGAAGCCTGCCGGCATCGCAAGATCGAACACCTCGTCTACGCCTCGTCCAGTTCGGTCTACGGCGCGAATCGCAAATTGCCGTTCGCGGTGGAAGACAGCGTCGATCACCCGGTCAGCCTCTACGCAGCCACCAAAAAAGCCAACGAGTTGATGGCGCACACCTACAGCCATCTCTACGGTTTGCCGACCACAGGTCTGCGTTTCTTCACCGTTTATGGCCCGTGGGGCCGGCCCGACATGGCGCTGTTCCTGTTCACGCGCAAAATTCTGGCCGGCGAACCCATCGACGTGTTCAATCACGGCAAGCACACCCGCGACTTCACCTACATCGACGACATCGTCGACGGCGTGATCCGCAGCCTCGACCACGTGCCCGGCCCCGATCCGCACTACGACCCGCTGCAACCGACGCCCGCCTCGTCCAACGCGCCGTATCGCGTCTACAACATCGGCAACAACAGTCCGGTCGAACTGTTGCGCTACATCGAAGTGATCGAAGACTGCCTCGGCCGCAAAGCCGAGAAACGCCTGCTGCCGATGCAACCGGGCGATGTGCCGGATACTTACGCCGATGTCAGCGCGCTCGCCCGCGATACGGGTTATGCGCCGACGACATCGGTGGAGGTCGGGGTGAAGCGGTTCGTCGAGTGGTATCGCGGGTTTTATGGCGTCTAAGCCAAGGCGGCAGCGGTTTTTCCCAGCAGACATCGCGCGCCGCTTCGACACGCATTCGTCGCATACGGTCCGCATACTCGTCCCATGACCGAAGCCCTTTCGCTACTGCGCATAC
>JAGNNB010000396.1 GCA_017990865.1 Lysobacteraceae bacterium | reverse complement strand
GCGCAGCACAGGAGTCGCTCATGCCATCGAAGGTTCCCGCAGGTCCGTTCGCGATTCGCAAGACCGCTGAAGGCGCGGAATTTCCCTATTACATCCTGCCGTTCGACAAGGACGGCGTCTGCGAAGCGCCGGAGACCCGTCGCCATCTGCTCGAACACGTGGCCGATCGCAGCGATATCTACGTGTTCTGCCACGGTTGGAACAACGACTGGAAAGCCGCGACGGGCCGCTACGCGGAATTCATCGACGAGCTCGTCGCGCAGCGCAAGAGGCTCGGACCTCCGACGCCGCCGGATTATCGGCCGCTGCTGGTCGGATTGTTCTGGCCCAGCCAGGCGCTGGAATGGTTCGAGAGCGAAACCGGGCCGGCGATGGCGGGCGCCGTCGGCGATACGGCGGCGGAAACGGCGCTGAGCGAAGAAATCGCCGATGCCTTACCGGAAGAACGACGCGCCCGCTTCCGGGAATTGATCGGCGCGAACGCGCTGGACGAGGCGCAATCGCGCGAATTGGCGGACTTGCTCGCATCGGCGGCATCGCCCGGCGACGACGAAGGCGTTCCGCGCGGCGCGTTATCCGCCGAGGATCTGCTCGCTGCGGCGAGTGCGCTGCAAACGCCGCCCCCGCCCGATTTCGACGAGATCGGTTCGGCCATTCCTGGCGGCACGATTCCTGGCGGCACGCCTCCGGGCGAAGCGGCGAACAGCGGCGAAACGCCGGCCGCGGCCGGGATCGGCGACGCACTGAACTGGCTCGATCCCCGACATCTGATCAAACCGTTCACGGTCTGGACGATGAAAGATCGCGCGGGTGTCGTCGGCGGTCGCGGCGTGCGCGCTCTGCTCGACGCTTTGCTGCGCGGCAGCCGTGCGCGGATCCATTTGCTCGGGCATTCCTTCGGCTGCAAGGTCGTGATGACGGCGACGGCGAGCTTGCCCGAACCGATGCCGCGGAAGATTCATTCCGCGGTCCTGCTGCAGCCGGCCGTGTCGCAATACGCTTTCGCGCCGAAAGTGCCCGAAACCGGCTTACCCGGCGGGTTCTACAAGACGCTGGCGCGGATCGAACGGCCGGTGGTGGCGACCTTCAGCGCGCACGATCTGGCGCTGAATAAAGCCTTCCATCTGGCGCTGCGTCGCGCCCACGACCTCGGCGAACAACCGCTCGCCGCCGGCGAATCTCCCAGCCCTTACGCCGCGTTGGGCGGCTTCGGACCGCGGGCCTCCAACGAAACCATCGTCTTCATCCACAACCCCGGCGAGGCCTACGACTTCGGCTCGGGCGGGCGCGTCGTTGGCATTCGCGGCACGCGCACGATCGGCGGCCACGGCGACATCAACAACGCATCGACATGGTGGCTCGCGTCGAACGCCGCCTTGGGCACCTAGCCGGACCACTGCCATGGCTGAAAAGCTCAAGCGCGAAAACGACATCCTGACGCTCAAGATCGAGCTGTCGCCGTCCGATCGCGTGCGCTGCACGCTGCAATTCCTCGACGGCGGGCAATTGCAGAGCGAATCGCTATGGCAAGGCAATGCCGCCGAATTCGGAGTCACGCCTTCGGGCGGCGGTCGCCCCAGCGCTTGGCTGCGCAACGCGGATTTTCGCTTGCCGCAGGCGTTGCCGGACGCGCTCAAACGCGGCATCGATCGCTGGTTATCCATGGGCCCATGGCGCGAACCCGCGCTCTGGGTGCATTTGGCGAAACCTTACGGCGCCCTGCGTTACGTGCCGTGGGAGCGTCTGCTCTTCGACGCCGCGAGCGCGCCGATCCTGATGCTGCCGGATTTCATCTTTCCGCCGCCGTTGGAAAGCGCATCGACCCTGGATGTCGCGATCTGCGCCAGCGCGCCGCTCGATTGCGAACATCACCACATCGTCGTCGGTCTGCACGATGCGATCGGCGCGATCCTGCACGGCAGCGACCGGCCGGTGCGCGTGCACGTCTTCGCCGACCGGACCATGCACGATGTGCTGCGCGACGGCGGCGTGCCGCCGGAGGTCATGCTGCACGATCCGGAGACAGCGGCGCCGTACGTCGAAGCCGACCCCTCATCGCGGTTGCTCGATCAAGCCGGGGTGCTGCGCTCGCCGTGGTTGCTGTGGATGCGGGAAGGGTTGAAGGACTTCAGCACCGACGCGGTGCATTTCGTCTGCCATGGCCATCTGTCCGGCACCTCCGGCGCGATGTTGTTCGCGCAATCGCCGCTCGGTCGCACCGACAATTACCTCGCCGGCCCCGTGGGCTGCACCGAATTAAGCGGATTTTTGACCCAGGTCGGCGCGTGGAGCACCTCGTTTTCCGCGCCCGCGGACAATCACAGCCCGGGCGGATTGCGAGCCTTGGCGGACGAAATCGCGCAAAGCCTGCCGGGGCCGATGATTCTGTTCGATCAACGCTACGGCGACGCGGGCGATCTGATGGCCGGGTATCGCTTCGTGCATTCTCCGCAGCCGCAGTCGCCGCCGCGGTCGCGCGCGCTGTATCTCTACTGCCAGCCTTACCTGCTGTCCGACGAACGCGGCGGCGGCGAACCTTCGGAGCTCGTTCAGCATATTTCCCAACGCGCGGAATTGCAGGCGCGCAACGCGCCGCAACTCGCATCGGTACAACGTTCGTTGCGCGATTACACCGGCGACGCGACGACAACAGCGCGACCGATGACGCAACAACCGACGCGCAAAAGCATTTCGGCGGTGACCGCCGCCACCGAGCGCCTCGCGGAACAGATGCAGGCGCAGTACCAGCAGGTCTTGCGCGATCAAGTCATTCCCGAATCCATCGCGCACGACGAAATGACCGTAGCAATGGATACGCTGGGGCTGCTGCGCCAAGCGGTCGGACAGATCGAAAAGCGTCGATTGATCGGCGAAATCGACAAGAATCTGGCGCAAATGCAGAGCGATTACCTGCGCATCGCGTTACCGGAAGTCGATATTTCGGAGAAAAGCGCGCCTGCCGACGACAGCGGCGAGGACAGCGCCGAAACGACGGCGCACGACGGACTGCGCGCGCAAAACGAACACATGGCCTATATCCAAGCGGCCACCGCCGATCTCGCGGAATTGTCGCTCGGTGTGGAGATCGACACCGATGAGCTGAGCGAACGCCTGCGCAGAGCGCAGGAGACCGTCGACAACTACGAGCGTCGGCTGCAGGACGGCGAAAAACAGGCGGTCGAGAAATGAGCGAACGCACGATTCTCGCCGTCGATACCCTGGGCGACCGTTTCGTCGCACGGATCGTCCGTGCGCCCTTCCCGGTCGACGATCAGGGCATCGCCCTGCTCGATCTCAATCCCGACGATCTGCCCGATCTGCAGACCGACGCCGCGGTGCTGGCGCGCGGAAAAATGGTGCGCGACGCCTTGCGCAAGGATCAAGGCATCAGCGGTTTGTTGGACGAGTTGAGCCGCGCCCTGCCCCACCAATTGCGGCCGCTGTTCGTGATGCTGCGGCCCTCCGACGCCGAACGCATCAATTGGGAAATGCTGTGCGACGGCAACGATGCTTTCATCGCACTGGACGAGCGTTGGCCGATCGCGCGGATCATCGACCCGATCAATGCGCCGCCGCGTCTGCCCTGCGAATTGACGGTGCCGGTGCGGCTGATGGCGGTGATCTCCGCCTTGGGCATCCGCGATCAACGCAA
>JAGNNB010000395.1 GCA_017990865.1 Lysobacteraceae bacterium | reverse complement strand
TTGTCGCCGCGCAGCAGCGCATCGATCACCGCTTGAGGGACTTCTCGCGGAGCGTTCATCGCCTCTTTCCCCAGTGGGTGGACTGCGGGCAGGATAGCGCGTCCGCCCGGGTTTGGTTCGATCCGAGCGGCATCCGCCCGCTCCGAGAACGAACTCTCATGCGTATCGAAGTCCGGCACGGCGACATCACCGTTCTGGCGGTGGACGCCATCGTCAACGCCGCCAATCCCGCGCTGGCCGGCGGCGGCGGCGTGGACGGCGCGATCCACCGCGCCGCGGGGCCGGAACTGCACGCTGCCTGCAAGGCCATTCCGATGGTCGCGCCCTTCGTGCGCTGCCCCGTCGGCGAGGCGCGGATCACCCCCGGCTTCGCCCTGCCCGCGCGATTCGTCGTTCATACCGTCGGCCCTGTCTGGAACGGCGGCCGCGACGGCGAACCCGAACGTTTGGCCGCCTGCTACACAGCCTGTTTGCGACTGGCCGCCGAACACGGCATCGCCTCGATCGCCTTCCCCGCCATCAGTTGCGGCGTCTACGGCTACCCGCCCGACGACGCAGCCCACATCGCCGTCGCGAGCCTGCACGCATGGCGCGAAGCATTGCCCGAACGCGTCGTGCTTTGCGCCTTCGATGCGGCGATGGCGGAGCGGTATCGGCGGGAAATCGGAGACGCACTGGGTTTCGATTGATCTGCAGTGCGTTCGATGCGAGTGCAAACGCACCTGGATTCGTGCAGGAACGTTTCAAAAGAACAACTCTTTCGATCCCGTCATCCCGGCGAATGCGGGGATCCAGCACAAACGATTAACGCAAAAAAGCTGTGTTCCGGCGTTCGCCGGAATGACGAAGCTATCGTCGGACGGAATTCGGGTACGTCGAGATAGCCTCCACACCATGCTTCAGAGGCATGTCGGCTGACCGATGGGCATCGACAATTTTCAGAACGAGCGTTTTCTTGCCTCCAACGACTCTTCACGCATGCCCACCCACCGCCGGCGTCTTCGCCTCCAGCTCGGCGAGCTGATGCTTCACCGCCTCCGGCGAATGCGTGAACCGCGCCAGCAGCAGATAGAACGCCGGCACCACGAACAACGACAGCAACGTCGAGAACGCGACGCCGAAAATCACCACGATGCCGATCGTGGCGCGACTGCCGGAACCGGGGCCGCCCGCGATCACCAGCGGCACCGCGCCGACGACGGTCGCGACCGAGGTCATCATGATCGGGCGCAGACGCACCGCGCAGGACTCGAGAATCGCCTCGCGAATCGACTTGCCTTCGTCGCGCAATTGATTCGCGAACTCGACGATCAGGATGCCGTTCTTCGCCGCCAAACCGACCAACATCACGATGCCGATCTGACTGAACAGATTGAGCGTGCTGCCGGCGATCCACAGCCCCAGCAACGCGCCGAGTACGCCCAGCGGCACCGTCAGCATGATCGTCGCCGGGTGGACGAAACTCTCGAACTGCGCGGCCAGCACCAAGTAGACGATCAGCAACGCCATCGCGAAGGTCAGCAAGACCGCGCCGCCGGCTTTCTGGAACTCGCGCGATTCGCCTTTCCAGTCGATTTGCGCGGTGTCCGGCAATTCTTCGCTGACGACTTGTTCGGCCCAGGCCAACGCATCGCCCATGCGATACCCGGGCGCGAGACCCGCGGAAATGGTGATCGCACGTAGACGATTGAATCGATTGAGACTGCCGGCCTCGGCCAATTCGGTGAGCGAGACCAGGTTCGACAACGGCACCAGCTCGCCGCTGCGCGCGCGCACTTGAATCGCAGAGAGATCGCTCGGCGTCGCGCGCACTTCGCGCCCGGCCTGCAGAATCACGTCGTATTCCTCGCCGTTGTCGACGTAAGTGGTGACGCGACGACCGCCCATCATCGTTTCCAGCGTACGGCCGATCTCGCTGACCGATACGCCCAAATCCGACGCGCGCGCGCGAGCGATCACCACGCGCATCTGCGGCCGCGTTTCCTTGTAGTCGGAATCGACCGCGAAAAATTGCGGGTTCTTCTCCATCCGCGCCATCACTCGGTCGCGCCATTGCGCCAATTCGCCGTATTCCGGCCCGCCCAGCACCAACTGAAACGGCTGTCCGCCGCCGCGGGTCAAACCGGTGCGCACCTGCGGGTTCACGCGCACGCCCGGCAATCCGGCGAGTTCCTTGCGCACTTGCTGCACCACATCGTCGGTGGTGACCGTACGCTTGTTCCAATCCTGCAGGAAGACGATCGCCTGCCCGGTGTGCATTTCTTCGCTGGCGCCGAAGCCGCCGGGCACGCGCGTGTTGACGCGCTGTATCGACTTGCCATCGCCCACGTCTTTCAGCAGCACCGATTCCACTTTCTGGATCTGCGCAACGCTGTAATCGAAACCCGCGCCTTCCGGCCCCACCATCGACGCGAAAAACACGCCGCGGTCTTCCGGCGGCGCCAATTCGCTGGGCACCATTCGGAACAACACGACGCTGGCCGCCATCGCGCCCAACATCAAGACCACGAACAACCAGAAGCGCTGCACGCTGCGTTCGAGCAAAGCTTTATAACCGCGGGTCAGCGCATCGAAGCGACGTTGAATCCAGGCGTTGAAACGACTTTGCCGCTCGACGCTGTGCGCACGCACCAACTTGGAGCACATCATCGGCGTGAGCGTGAGCGCGACGAAGGCGGAGATCGCCACCGCCGCCGCCAAGGCCACCGATAGTTCGCGGAACAAGCGCCCGGTATTGCCTTCGAGAAAGCCGATCGGCAAAAACACCGCCACCAGCACGGCCGTGGTGGAAATCACCGCGAACGCAACCTGTTTCGTGCCGCGTTTGGCGGCGACCAGGGCCGGCTCGCCCAAATCCGCGCGACGCTGCACGTTCTCCAACACCACAATGGCATCGTCCACCACCAAGCCGATGCACAGCACCAGCG
This sequence comes from Lysobacteraceae bacterium, assembly GCA_017990865.1. GTDB lineage: Bacteria > Pseudomonadota > Gammaproteobacteria > Xanthomonadales > Xanthomonadaceae > Lysobacter_I. The sequence continues at coordinate 732 of JAGNNB010000395.1, read as the reverse complement.
CGAGCAACGTCAACAAGTTGATCGAGAACCCGAACGCGTACAGCGCGATGAACGCGGCGATCAGACACACCGGCACCGTCACCGCCGGAATCAGGGCCGCGCGCGCACTGCCCAGGAACAACCAGATCACGATCAGCACCAGCGCGATCGCCTCGAACAAGGTTTTCCACACCTGTTTGACCGCCGCATCGATGAACACGGTGGTGTCGAAGGCGACGAAGATGCGCGTGCCCTCGGGGAGAGTCTTCTGGATATTTTCGGCTTCGGCGCGCGCGGCGCGGGCCACGTCCAGGCTGTTCGCGGTCGAGGTCTTGACGATGCCCAGACCCACGTTCGGCGTGCCGTTGCTGCGGAAATACGCGCGGCGTTCGGACGAGGCCAGTTCCACTTTCGCCACGTCGCCCAGGCGCACCACGTAGCCGTCGTTGCCTTTGCCGAGCGGAATCTGCGCGAAGTCGTCGGACTTGCGGTAACTGCGCTCCACGCGCAGGGTGAAATCGCGCGCCTGCGATTCGATGCGACCGGCCGGCAGTTCGATGTTTTCGCTGCGCAAGGCGCTTTCGACATCGCTCGCGGTCAAACCGCGCGCCGCCAACGCATCGCTATCCAACCACACCCGCATGGCATAACGCTGCTGCCCGCCCACACGCACCTGCGACACGCCGTCGAGCGACGACAATCGGTAGACGACATAACGTCCCGCGTAGTCGGTGAGCTGCAGCGTATCCATCG
>JAGNNB010000394.1 GCA_017990865.1 Lysobacteraceae bacterium | reverse complement strand
AAATCCAGCGCGACTCGACTAATCTTCATGGCGGACTCCTCCTGCTGTGTGACTGGTCGTAACAACCTCCAGTCTGGCACCTAGATGCCGTATCAGTGGGAGGAGTCCATTCCATTGGGTAAGGCCATAGGCCGCACCCGGGACCTTTCATGATTCGCACCGTAAGCCGTATGCGGAGCCCACCAAGTTCATCCCGGGTGCGCTTCGCTTACCCGGGCTACAATGCTCGGCCGTCCGCTGAGCCGCCCCCATGCCCCAGTTCGAAGGCGATCTGCGCGCTCCCGAAGGCGCGCGTTTCGCGATCCTCGTCAGCCGCTGGAACCCGCGCGTCACCGAGCGTTTGGTGGTCGGCGCGCGCGATGCGTTCGTGGCCAACGGCGTCGCCGAGACGGCGATCGATACCATTCGCGTGCCCGGCGCGTGGGAACTGCCCATCGCCGCCGCGCGCATCGCCCCCAGCGGCTATGCGGCGATCGTCGCGTTGGGCTGCGTGATTCGCGGCGACACCCGCCATTACGAGCAAGTCGCCGACGGCTGTTCCGAAGCCTTGATGCGCGTGTCGCTGGATTCGGGCGTGCCGATCGCCAACGGCGTGCTGGCGGTGGATCGCTACGAAGACGCCGAAGCGCGCGCCGGCGGCAATCACGGCAACAAAGGCGAAGAGGCCGCGCTGGTCGCGATCGAAATGGCGAATCTTTTGGAAAAACTTCCATGAGCAAACAACACCACAGCCGTCAGCATGGCGTAGACCCGGTGCTGCGCACGCGCGCACGCCGTCGTGCGTTGCAGGCGGTGTACGCGTGGCAGATGTCGGGCGGCGACGCGCGCGAGATCGTCGCGCAATTCGCGCATGAACAAGCGCGCGAAATCGCCGATCTGGCGTATTTCGAGGACTTGGTCCACGGCGTCGGCCGGCATGTCGCCGATTTGGATACCGCGCTCGCCCCGCATTTGGATCGCACCATCGACGAAGTGGATCCGATCGAACGCGCCGCGCTGCGCATCGCCGCGTACGAATTGAAGCACCGCATCGATGTGCCGTATCGCGTGGTGTTGAACGAAGCCGTGGAAACCGTGAAGCGCTTCGGCTCCGAACACGGGCACACCTACGTCAATGGTGTGCTGGACCGTTTCGCCGCAGAGGCGCGCGAGGTGGAGATGCGGGCGGGGCGGAGTTGAGTTAAATATGGATATCAATGCTTTTGCTGCGTTTTTCGGCGGAATCGGCGCAGGTTCCGTCATTACTTCGCTACTTCGCTGATTCAATTTTTTTGAGCAGAAAGGCGCAGAAAGTAGAGTGTTTTCAAAAAGAGAGAAATCAGGCTTACACCGAATTACTGAGATCGTTAGAGAGTTTGAATCTTGCCAATAGCATTGAAAATAAGAAAAGGTTCGGATTCTGTGCTGCAAGAGTAGAAATTCTCGCAAGCGACGAAGTCAACATAGCACTACATCATTTCTGTAAAACAGATGTTGAAACTCCGGCGCGGAATGATGCATTCAAAGTGTTGTTGATCGCCATGAGAAGCGACCTTGTGAATGCAGGCTAAAGAATTGTGTTTTTCGACCTCCAGGGTCGTACTGCTTCGCGCTTTCGCGCGACCTACTTTTCTTTGCTCGTGCAAAGAAAAGTAGGCAAAAGAAAGCACTTTTCCCCGACAGAGCAATCCTGGCTATTTGTTCTCAAGGGGATTTTTCGATTCGCCGTCCGTGGCGAATCGAAAAACGGCGGGCGTCCTGCCCGCCGCCCGATGGGTCTGGTGAGGTCGATGCGAGTATCCGAATTGTGTGGTGATGTGCGGGTCAGCACGTCGCGCTATCGTGGCCGTTAAGCGGCTCTCACTCCTCGCTAACCCCCGGAATCCTTCCATCCGCGCCGCGAATTCCCGGCGCGACGCTGTTCCACCACGCTTGTTGTTCGGGGTCTTCCAGAAACTGCGCGTAGGACAGATCGGCGACGCTGTCCAGCGCGTAGTCGGGGCGCGCTTCGGCCAGCATCGCGGCCATCGCGCGCAGCAGCGGCAGTTCGGGCACGTCGTATTCGACGAACAGAAACTGGCCGGCTTGGTTGATTTCGATGAAATGCAGGTCGCCGTCGGTATCGCCGACCAGATCGACGCAGCCGAACGCCAAGCCGAGCGCGTCCATCAATCTGCGTAGCCCGTCCGTCCATGCGTCGGGCAACGCGAACGGACGGCTGCGCGTGCGTTCGCCGATCGACGCGGCGCGCCAATCGACCACGCCGTCGCCGTCGTCGGGCGCATCGACCCGCACCGCGAAAAAACGATGTCCGATCGCGGTGACGCGCACGTCGAAGGCTTTGTTCACGCAGGCCTGGTAGATGCCCGGGCAGAGCTGAAGACTGGCGTCGTCGCGCAAGTCGTCGGCGTCCACGACGCGCGCGTAGGTGCTGCGAATACGGCCGTCGCTGTCGCGCCAACTATGAGTGGCGAAGGGTTTGTAGACGATGCGCCCCTGAGCATCGCGGAAACGGCGAATCGCGTCAGGATCGGACGACAGCAGCGTCGCCGGAAAACGCAGGCCGCAGCGGTGCGCGACGCGCAGTTGCAGCAGTTTGTTTTCCGCGGCGCGCGCGCGTTCCGGCGGGTTTGCCCAGAACACCTCGCCGGCCGCATCGGCGGCGATGTGCGCATTGGCGACGAAACGTTGCCACTCGTCCTGCACGAACGCGCGGTCGGCGTCGGCGACGTGCGCGAAATCCTGCGGCATTCGCGGCCGACGAAACCACACGCTGGACGTGCGCGCCGGATCGATGCCGCCGGCGTAACGCAGGCCGCTGGCGTCGTCGGCGTACAGCGACACCGGCGCCATCGCCGGGTCGGCCAGGGTCCGCGCCCACACCGGTCGATAGCCGCTGCGTTGTAAGACCCAGCGTACGGCGGCGGCGTGCGCATCGTGCGCGAAACCGGAGAGGATCAGCGGCTGCTTCATATCGTGATCGGGAAACGGTGGCGAACAAGATCGAGGCGAGATTACGACACGATCGTAGGTGCGTGAACATCGCCGTCGCGACACGAAAACGCCGCGCTGCTTTGCGGCAGCGCGGCGTCCGTGGGCTTCGCGCGAAGCGGCTTGCGCGCAGCCGGAACGGTTAGATCGACGAACCCGGGTCGCCCGGATCGTCGCCGTTCGGACCGGTGGCGTGGGTGTGATACGGAATGCGGCCGCCGGCGATTTTCTCGACTTCCTGCGGCGTGAGTTCGCGAGCGACGTTGCGGGCCAGCGGGCGAACGGTGCTGTCTTCGATTTTGGACATAAGTTGCGCTCCTTGAAGGGACAATCGGGGGATTGTGTCCAGCGCCGCAACCGAAGCGACCCGTCGTAACGACGTTTCTCGCGATCCGATTCCGTGCCGGATGGGGTCCCCGCGCGGCGGGTGGTGGGCACCGCGCAGGAACAATCCGAGTCTAGACCGCGTTTTTTCGCCGCGTGTTAACTTCCCGTAAGCGCGAATGTCGATTGCGTCTCGATTCGATTCGATGCGCCGACCGTCGCACGGCATCGCCGCCCGCCGTCGCGCCCGCCTGCGCGCATACCGGCGCTATGCCACCATACGATTTTCGTCGCCCCCATCGCATGAACGCACGCGCTTCCGAATTCGATTTGATCGCCCGCATTCGCGCGCGCGCTGCCGCGTCT
>JAGNNB010000393.1 GCA_017990865.1 Lysobacteraceae bacterium | reverse complement strand
TTTCTCAAGCGTTTTCCGACGCTGGTGAGTGCCGGTCACGTCTTCGTGACGATGCCGCCGCTGTTCCGCGTCGATGTGGGCAAGCAGGTGTTCTACGCGCTGGACGAGGAAGAAAAGCGTCTGCTGCTGGAGAAGATCGAACGCGAGAAGGTTAAAGGGCAGGTCAATGTGACCCGCTTCAAAGGCCTGGGCGAAATGAATCCGCTGCAATTGCGCGAATCGGCGATCCATCCCGATACGCGGCGCTTGGTGCAGCTCACCGTAGACGGCACGAACGATACGCATGCATTGATGGATATGCTGCTGGCGAAGAAGCGGGCGAGCGATCGGAAGACGTGGCTGGAAACCAAAGGCGATTTGGCGACGTTGGAAGTTTGAACCGCATGACGGAATAACCCTGGGAAACGAAACAGACCGGGATCGCGACACCAAACGACAAGGGGAAAGCGATGAACACGAACACCGCCGGCGACACGACGCGCAAGCGTCCAACCTTCTTCATCGCCTCGATCCTGGCCGCGGCGGCGATCGTTCCGATGTTGTTCCTGATCGATCTGTTCGACGGCGGCGGCGACGGGCTGCAAACCTTCTGGCCGTCGGTGATCGTCTTCTTCGGCTGCGTGATCGTCAGCCTCGTCTGCATGATCGTCGGCTTCGTGCGCCGCGAACGCGCGCGCTGGCTGGCGATTTTTCCGGTATTGCTGTGGGCGTTTCCCGTCGGCTTTCTGGCCTTTTAAGTATCGGACGGAGTACACGACGCCATGACGACGCAGATCGCATTGTTCCGCGGCATCAACGTCGGCAAGGCCAAGCGCGTCGCGATGGCGGACCTGAAAACCATGTTCGAAGGCCTCGGGTTCGCAAACGTACGCACCCTGCTCAACAGCGGCAACGTGGTCTTCGAGAGCGGCAAAAGCGCTGCCGCTGCGAATGCGAAACGCATCGCGGCCGTCTTGCGCGAGCGCATGGGCGTGGACGCGAACACGTTGGTGCTGACGGCGAAGGACTTGGATGCCGCGATCGCCGACAATCCCTTCGCCGCGCGCATCGACAACCCGTCGCGCTTTCTCGTAGGGTTTTTCATGACCGGCGCCGATCCCAAACCGCTCGACACCCTGCGCCGCGAATTTCCGAACGAGGATTTCGCCGTCGGCGCACGCGCCTGCTATCTCTGGTGCCCGAACGGCATCTCCGAAAGTCGTCTCGCCGAAACCTTGATCGGCGCGAAACACCGCGAGCGCGTCACCACGCGCAATTGGGCGACGGTGTTGAAGTTACGCGAATTAGCGAGCACGTGAGCGAGGCGCTAGCCGGCCTCGTCGCAGACGGATTCGTTCGCACTCGCGCCGTCTTCACATCCCCGCCGCATGCCTCCAAAGCGCGCGATTGAGCGGGGCGAGTTTGCCGGCGAGACCGAGCGCGCGACCGCGCAGCAAGGTCGCGGCGAGGTCGTCGTTCGAGAACACGCGATTGATCGCGCTGAAGGCGTAGGCCGAGGCCACGCTGTCGCTGCGACGCAGACGCGCCCAGCGCGCGAGACGATGCGGCGAGGTCCAATCGACACGACGCTGTTTCGCATCGACCACAAGGTCGCGTAGCGCGGCGACATCGCGCAGACCGAGGTTCACGCCCTGCCCCGCCAGCGGATGCACCATGTGCGCGGCGTCGCCGACGGTCAGTACGCGACCGGCGAGGAAACGTTCGGCGAGTTGTCGGCGCAGCGGGAACGCGACGCGCTTCGACAGCGGCCGCGTTTCGCCCAAGCGCCCGGCGAATGCGCGGGTGAGTTCGACCGAAAACGCATCGTCGTCGAGCGCCACGACGCGCGCGGCTTCCTGCTCCGGCAGCGTCCACACGATCGAACTGGGCGTCGCACAACTCGGCAGCGGCGCGAACGGGAGAAACGCGAGCGGGCCGGTCGGCAAAAACCGTTGCCAGGCGGTGTTTTCGTGCGGGCTTTCGGTGGCGACGAAGGCGACCACGCCGGATTGGCCGTAATCGTGGCGCTGCACCGCGATCCCCGCGAGTTCGCGCAGCTTCGACGCGCCGCCGTCGGCGGCGATGGCGATATTCGCCTCCACGCGCAGGCCGTCGTCGAGCGTGAGCGCGACGCCGTCGTCGCTCTGTTCGAACGCCTCGACCCGCGCGGGACAACGCAGCGTGACGCCGGAGCGTCGCAACGCCGCCCACAGACGATCCTGCAGCAGCGCGTTTTCGACGATCCAACCGAGTTGGGTCGCAGCGAACTCGTCGGCGTCGAAACGCAGTTCGTCGCCGCCGGCCGCGTCCCACACCCGCATCCGCGTGTAGGGGTGCGCGCGCGCTTCGCGGATCGCGGCCCATGCGCCGATCGCGTCGAGCAATGCGGCGTTGTCGGGCGCGAAGGCGTAGACGCGCAAATCGGGCGCGTCCACCGACCACGGCGCGGGTTCCTGCGCTTCGATCAGAACGACGTGCAAATCTTGTTGCGCCAACGCCAACGCGCAGGCGGCGCCGACCACACCGCCGCCGACTACGGCGACATCGGCGCGACCGCCGCGTGTGCGTTTTACGGGCGAGTTGATGGACATGCTCATGCGACCTCCGCTCGACACAGCGCCGGCACATCGCCGCGGTAGCCCATCGCGCCGGCCACGACCTGCGCGCGCAGCGCATCGTCGCGATCCAGCGCGAACAGACCGAGGCTTCGCAGCGGGCGCATCAGCGGCCCGGGATTGGACGTGGCGCGCGCCAAACCATCGGAGAACGCGATGGTGCGTTCGCGGTCTTCGCGGCGGCGCTGCGCGTAGCGCGCGAGCGCAGCCTCCGCACCGGGGTCAGCGCGATGTTCGGCGATGCATTCGGCCAGCGTCAGCGCATCGCGCAGCCCGAGATTGAAGCCCTGCGCGCCGATGGGATGCAGCGTCTGCGCCGCGTTGCCGATCACCGCCGCGCGCGGCGCGACGATCTCGCGCGCCAATACGCGCGCGATCGGATACGCGCTGCGCGGACCGACCGACAGCATGCGCCCGACGCGCCAACCGAACACCTGCTGCAAGCGCTCGACGTAGGCCGCATCGTCGAGCGCGGCCACGGCGTCAGCCTCGTAGCGGGCGACGCCGTGGATCGCGCCGTAATGGCCGTCGCCGCGCGGCAGCAGCGCGGTAGGGCCGTGATCGGTCAAACGTTCGTAGGCGGTTCCGTCAGGCGTGCGTTCGCAGCGCAGGCGCGCGACGAACAGCGTCTGCAGGTAATCGTGCGTATCGCTGGCGATGCCGAGCGCGTCGCGCACGCCGCTGGCGGTGCCGTCCGCGCCCACTACGAGCTTGGCGCGCAACGCGAACTCGCCATCGGCGCCCTGCGCACGCACGACGCGCACCCCATCGCTCGCGGTTCCGGCCATTTCGTCGAAACCGAGAAACCGCGCGGGTCGGTAACGACGCAATCGGCTCAAGGTCTGCAGCTTGGCTTCGAGCGCATCGCCGAAATCGCGCGCGACCACCACCCGGCCGAACGCGGCGCGGCCGTAGTCGGCGGCGTTCAGCGCGACGCGGCCGAAATCGCCGCGGCGGCTGATGTGAATGCGGGCGATGGCGCCGGTCGGCGCGCGCAGCCGCGGCAGTACGTCGAGCGCGGTCAAGGCGTGAACGGTAGCTTCGGCGAAACTCAGGTTGCGCTCGTCGAACACCGCCG
>JAGNNB010000392.1 GCA_017990865.1 Lysobacteraceae bacterium | reverse complement strand
GTTCGACTGTCCGGTGTCCGCCTCGACCGCGGCGCGCGCACGATCCTGCGCGACATCGACCTGGTCGTGCCGCGCGGCAGCGTCACCGCCGTGCTGGGGCCGTCGGGTTGCGGTAAATCGACGCTGCTGTCGGCCCTCACCGGCGAACTGGTGCAGGCGGCAGGCGAAGTGGAGGTGCTGGGCCGACCGGTGCCGCGTCGCAAGCAGGACTTGTTGGAGCTGCGCAAAAGCATCGGCGTGCTGCTGCAGGGCAATGGCTTGTTGACCGACCTCACCGCCGCCGAGAACGTCGCGCTGCCGTTGCGCACGCACACGAAATTGCCGGCCGCCGTGCTGCGCCGTTTGGTCGAAATGAAATTGCATGCCGTGGGCCTGCGCGCCGCGGCCGATCTGTACCCGCGCGAGCTCTCAGGCGGCATGGCCCGTCGCGTTGCGCTGGCACGCGCTTTGGCCTTGGACCCGCCGCTGATGATCTACGACGAGCCGCTGACCGGCCTCGATCCGATCGCCAGCGGAGTGATCATGAGCCTGATCTCGCGGCTCAACGACAGCCTGGGGCTGACCAGCATCATCGTCACGCACCATGTTCACGAAACGCTGCCCGTGGCCGATCGCGTCGTGGTGATCGCCAACGGCGGCATCGTTTTCACCGGCACGCCGGATCAGTTGGAAGGCACCGGGGACCCGCTGGTGCGGCAATTCCTGAAAGGCGAGCCCGACGGCCCGATCCGGTTCGACGCCGAAATCCGCACGGAGGCCGCGTAATGGCGTTCGCCGATACGCTCCGGGGCCTCGGCCGGGCCGGGTTGTTCTCTGTGTCCGTGTTCCGCGCCACCCGCCCGACCGCGGATTTCTGGCAGGAACTCATCCGCGAGATCTACAAAATCGGCGCGCGTTCGCTGCCGATCATCGCGGTCGGCGGCGCCTTCGTCGGGCTGTCGGTCACGCTGCTCGGCTATCGCTCGCTGCAGACCTACGGCGCGGGTGGGCAGATCAGTTTCCTGATCGGTCTGGGCATGTATCGCGAACTGGCGCCGGTGCTGACCGCGCTGCTGTTCGTCGGTCGCGCCGGCAGTTCCATCGCCGCGGAACTGGGATTGATGCGCGCCACCGACCAGATCACCGCGCTGGGCTTGATGGGCATCGATCCGGTCGGCAAGGCTGTGGCCCCGCGGTTCTGGGCGGCGGTGCTGACGGTGCCGTTGCTCACCGCGTTCTTCTGCAGCTTGGCGATCACCGCGAGTTGGTTCCAGGCCGTGCAAGTGTTGGGCATCGACAACGGCAGTTTCTGGCAGGTGATGAAGGACGCGGTGGATTTCCGCGACGACTTCCTGCCGGCGTTTCTGAAATCGGCGGTGTTCGGCGGTACTGCGGCGCTGGTGGCCTCGTACGTCGGTTTCCACGCCGAACCGACCATCGAAGGCACGTCGGTCGCCACCACGCGCGCGGTGGTCAACGCCTCGCTGCTGGTGCTGATGTTCAACTTCATCCTGTCGGCGTTCCTGTTCCGGTGAGCGCTGCGGCGATGAACGCGAACATGAACGCAAGCATGAATGCGGATTCAGTTTCGATCGGCCGCGCGCCGAACCTTTTCGCCCCGGGCCGGTCTCTACCGATTCGTGCCCGGGTTCTTCCGAGGATCCTGTCGTATGAGCGCAACCCCATGAGTGCCGGTCTATGAGTACCCGCGGCCCCCGTCTCGAACTCGCCGTCGGCGCCTTCCTGCTGCTCGCGCTGGCGTCGCTGTTGGTGCTGGCGATCGCGTCCACCAACGGCCGTTTCGGTTTCGGCGAAGACACCTATCTTTTGAAAGCCCGATTCACGAATCTCGGCCAGTTGCGCCCGATGGCGCCGGTGAAGATCGGCGGCGTGGCGATTGGCAAGGTCGAAAGCATCGATCTCGACCCGCAGAAGCTCGATGCGGTGGTGATGCTGTCGATCGACGGTCGCTACAAGGACCTGTCCACCGACACCTCGGCCAGCGTGCTCACCGGCGGTCTGCTCGGCGAAAGCTACGTCGGCCTGCAGCCCGGCGGCGACGTCGAAATCTTGAAACCCGGCGACGAGATCGCATTCACCACGCCGGCGGTCGATTTGATCCAGATGGCCGGCAAATACATTTTCGGCGGTCCCGGCGGCGCCAGCGGCAACAGCGCCGACGCCGGAACCGACACCACATCCTCCAGCGAACCTCCCACGCCATGACCTCGAATCTTCGCGCCGTCCCCTTGGCGCTCGCGCTCGCCGCCGCAGCCTCGACGCTCGCGTTCTCCGCTCCCGCCCTCGCGCAGCAAACCGTGCGCACCGCACCGGCGATGACCGAAGGCAGCCCGAGCCAATTGGTGCTCAACAACAGCCAGCGCGTGCTCAGCACGCTGGAAAAACGCCGCCCCGAATTCAAGAAGAACCGCACCGTGCTACGCGAGTTCATCAACAGCGAATTCAACGCGATGTTCGACCGCGATTACGCCGCGCGCTTGGTGCTCGGCCGTCACGCCCGCGGCGCGTCCGAGGCCGACATCAAATCGTTCGCCGATGCGCTGGCGGACAATCTGATGCAGCGCTACGGTTCCTCGCTGTTGGATTTCAACACGCAATTGCGGGTGCGCGTGAAATCCGAGACCGCGCTGTCGCAGGGCCGCGGCGTGCGCGTGTCCAGCGAATTCCTGCGCCAGGGCGGTCAGCCGATTCCGGTCGAATATCTGATGCGCAAGACCGGCGCCTCGTGGAAAGTCTTCGACGTGATGGTCGAGGGCGTGTCCTACGTGCAGACCTTCCGCAACCAGTTCGATGCCGAGCTGCAGCGCAAGACCATCAAGCAGGTGACGACCGAACTGCGCAACGGACAGCTCAAAGCGAGCGCCGGGCAATGAATGCCGCCGCCGACGGCGCCCGGATCGTCCGCGACGGCGAAACGCTGCGTTTCGACGGTGCGTTGATCCGCGCGGCGGTGCCGGACCTGTGGCCCGGCGCCGCGGAGCGCATCGAGGGCGTGCGTCGTTTCGATCTGCGCGCGGTCGATCGCGTGGACAGCGCGGGATTGGCGCTGTTGTCGCTGTTGGCCGAGCGCTGCGGCGCGGTCGCGATCGAAGGCATGCCGTCGGGCTTGGCCGAATTGCGCGCCGCGTATCGGCTCGGCGAAGACCTCCGTTTCGCTCACGTTTGAGCCGATGCGCCCGTGCGCGCGATGAGACGCATCCAATGTCCGACGGCTACACTTCGCGCATGACACGCAACCGCCTCCTCGCCACGGCTTTCGTCGCACTGTCGCTGCTCAGCGGCTGCGCGCACAAGGCCGCCGTCTCCGAACCGAAGACCGACGGCACGTTGGTGACTGCGGCCTCGCCTCCCGAGACCGCGCGAACCTCGGATGCGACCGACGCGGACCGCGACCATGCGAACGCCGTGGACGCGAGCGCTGCCGAAGGTGCGCATCCTGCCGCCGCCGACGCCAAGCGCGCCACCGACGCAGCGACGCAAGCCGCGCTTAACGCCGTGGCCCTCGATGCGTCGGATACCGCGACGACCGACGCACCCGCCGCCGACGGCACCGTCGAAGGCGATACCCGCACCGACGCCGAACGCGATTTCGACGCGTTGTACGGGCAGCAGGACGTTTACGGCCAGGATGTTTACGACCCCGTCGCCGATTCGACTTTGCCGCCGCCCGCGC
>JAGNNB010000391.1 GCA_017990865.1 Lysobacteraceae bacterium | reverse complement strand
GACTACACGCGACGCACGTCGTTGTGCCTGACCGCGGAATCCCTACCGCCCGACGCAGCGCCTGCTGCGCCCGCGCCCGTACCGAACGCTCAAGCGACGCCCGCGCCGACGCAATAAGCGTCGACGCGGAGCGATGGCGCGTACGCACGATGCGTCGCGCGCACGTCCGTCAGAACGTCATCTTGACCGCTGCGTAGATGGAACGACCCGCCCCCGGCACTGCCGTGCCCCACTGCGGATAATTCGGCAAGGCCGGATTGGTCATCGTGGTGCCTTGGCCGACATACGCCCCGCCGGTGGGCAGCGAATAGAAGCGGTCGAAGACGTTCTCCACACCCAGATCCAAACGCAACCGCGACCATTCGCGCGCGAAGCGCAGATTGACCACGCCGTAACCCGCGGTCTCGATTTCGTTGCGCACGCGCGAGACGTCGTTCTTGTCGTCGACGCCGACCACTTCGAGCGCATTGTCCCAGCCCTGCGCGCGATGCGTCAGCGCGACTCGCGCGTTGAGCGGCATCAGATGGTAGAGGCCGTCGCCGGTGGTGGCGTTTTCGCCGCTGACCCACGAAATATCGCCCTCCAAACCGAAAGTACCGAACCCGGTTTCGCCCAAACGCGCCTTGCCCGAGAGGTCGAAGCCCTTCAGACGCGCGCTTTGATTCGCGTACTTGAGCAGGACGAAGCTGTTGCGCCCCGGCACGGCGCGCGGCGCGTTGGTCGCGGCATCCCACTGCACCGCGCCGATGTAATCGGAAATGCGGGTGTAGTACGGGGTGAACACCACTTCCCAACGACGATCCGGCGCATGCCAGTCGAAGGTGGTGGACAACGTAACCGCGCGTTCCGGCCGCAGATTCAAATTGCCGACGTATGCGTTGCCGTCGCCGACGAAATTGTTCATCAACGCCGCCATCTGCCACGTCGACCACGGATAGACCTCGTACACGCCCGGCGAACGCAGTTTGCGCGCGATGCCGAAGGCGATGTCGGTGCGCTCGTCGCGCGCGAAGCGGAACATCGCGCTGGCGTCCCAGTTGCCGTCCGTGCGCGAACGGTCCGCGGCGTTGAACAGAGCGGCGTCGCGCATCTGGTACGAGCCCATCATATTGCTGGTGGGGTTGTAGCCGCGTACATCACCCGCGCCCATCGCCACGCGCTCGTAACGCACGCCGACTTCCGCGACCCAACGTTCGTCGAAGCGACGCTCCCATTCGACGTACGCCGCACTGCGGTCGCGCTCTCCGTCGTAGATGTTCCAGAACGTGCCCGGCCACATCATCGCGCCCGACGGCGGCCACCAGTCGTCCAATCGGTAGCGGCGATATTCCGCGCCCACGCGCAGCAGATCGTTCTCCGCCAACGCAATTTCCGCATCGATGGAGAACGCCGTGGTGTCGCTTTCGGTATCCATCGGCATGCCGGCCGCGCAGTTCGGACCGATCGGCGAACACGCGACGCCCGCGCCGTTCGGCGGATTGGCGCCGCCGGAGGCCATGCCGTACCAATAGCGCTTGTCGGCACCGAAATCCATTTCGTGTTCGAGCGTTTCGCGATACGCGCGCGCTTCCAATCGGCCCCAATCGAACCGGCCGAGATAACGCAGATTCGCCGTGCGTTGACGGTTGTCGGTGAGGTCCATGCGCTGATTGGGGAAGCCCTGTTCCGGAATCTGCTGCCAACCGAAGGTGGCTTCGAACAGATGATCGCCGGTGGTGTAAGCCAAACCGAGACGCTGGTTATGAGCGACGTAAGCGCTGGAACCGACTTCGTCGCGATCCAGCGTGTGCCCGGCGCGACCGGTGAAGTCGTAATTTTTGAAGTCTTCGCCCGCGCGGTAATTGTCGGCGCGCGCAGTGGAGCCGGCGTAGTGCGCGCTGAAACGTTCGGTGGCGAGCGTCATCGCGACATTGGCGCCGGACGCGCCGCCGTTGCTGCGGTAGAAGGCATCGGCCTCGCCGGAGAATGCGACGCCTTCGCCCGGAGCGGCGAATTTCGGTTGCGCGCGCTCGACGACGATGCTGCCGCCGATCGAATCGCCGCCCTGCGACACCGGCGTGATGCCGGGGTAGACGGTGATGCGCGCGATGTCGCTGGGCGCGACGTAGGACAGCGCCGGGTTCATGTGGTTCGGGCAGGACGCGACGATATCCGCGCCATCGACGCGAATGCGCAAACGGTCGTCGGCGAGGCCGCGAATCGACGGCAGGCCGGACACGCCGCCTGCGGCGTTGATCGAGACGCCCGGCATGCGATCGAGCAAGGTCGCCGCATCGCTGGAGGCCGCCTGCGCGGCCTGGGTCGAATCGCCTTCGACGCGCCGCGCGGGCGCGATCGAAGCGCGGTCGTGTTCCACGATCACTCGGGGCAAGGTGACGACATCGCCGCCGTCGGGCGTCGTGGGTTCGGAGGAAGGGTCGTTCGCGCAAGCGCAGAACGGAAGCGCGGCGAGCATGGCCGCGGCCAAGGGGCGGAGCGTGAGAGACATAGCGGGAGATATCCGTAAGAAGGGTGCGCGAGCGCGCAGCGCCGGGCGTCTTCGCCACGGGCGCGGGGTGCGCGCGACGACAGACGCGCGCGAACGATTCGCAAAGAAAACGAAAGCGGCGTTAAGCCGCGATACGAACGGGCGGGCCGCGCGGGCTGCGATCGTAGATGGTGGGGCGCAGGATCGCGCGCACCACGAAGCGCATACGAGCGCATACCATCGTGGGTGCGGACGCGCTCACCGAAGCGTGATGCGCGGGCAAAACGGTCGTCGCCGTCAGCGTGCAGTAGCCGCAATCGTCGTCTGCGTCGCGGCCGCCGTTCGGACCATCGCCCGCATCGCGATCGGATTTCGCGCCATCGACGAGATCGCCGAACACGGCATCGGCCGGGGCCGCGCCGATCGCCGCGATCTCGACCGAACGCCATGCGAGACCACGCGACGTGCAGAACGCCTGGGACGCGACGGCATCATCGGGTTGCGCAATGCGAGAGAGCCGTCCGAGCGTCGGCAACAGCGACAGCGAGACGCTCGCGAAGAACGCGAGCGTCAAAAGCCAGGAGCGGGGGCGGCGAATCGATGCCATATCGCTTCGAATTTTATTGGAGTGTCGTCAACGAATCTTGCGCTACATCAATCCGCGAGACCGTTGCGGCGCTCGAAAGCGCCCTCTTCGCGCCGCCCCTTCGGCGACGCGAACGCCTCTCTGCCTTCCGCGTGCTCTGTCGGCGGAGTGAGATCGCGCCACCGTAGTGTGTTCGGTGCCGATCAGCAGGAACGAACGCATCGTGCCGTTGCTCACCGACACCTGCATCAAACCGGCCACATGCAGGAAATCCTCTGCCAAGCCGCCGTCGGACATGTACAGCAATCGGGACGCGCACGTCCGGATGCTCCGCGTAGCTCGGCGGAAGGCGCACGCTGATGCAGCAGGTCTCACCAAGCGCTGTCGTTATGCCTTTTGCCTCTTTTTTCTGAACTGCTCGACGTTCGTACGAACATGCCGACTCGGGTCGTCCGCATGTTTCTCCAAGTAGAAGGATAACGAGTCCGCGTTCACGATATCGAGTACGTGCAGCCCGGCGATTCTCGAATATTCAAATTCATCGTCCATCCAGCCCTTCGCCATTTCCTCCGCCTCACTCGGCGAGAAAGAAGCGATCGCCAACAGGCTTCGACGACGCACGTAC
>JAGNNB010000390.1 GCA_017990865.1 Lysobacteraceae bacterium | reverse complement strand
GCATTGATCGAACGCACCACGGCCGACCTCGCCGAGGGTTACGCGAACCAGGAAGCGCCGTTCGAGTGGGTGGTGCGCGAGGCGCATCCGCAGCGCGAATTCGCGCGCAATCCGCTGTTCCAAACCACGTTCAGCACCCACAACTCGCCCGGGCCGCGCTTGGAGTGGCCGGAGTTCTCGCTGAAGATTCACGAGGTCTACGGCAACCGCACGTCGAAGTTCGATGTCGACGCCGTGATGATCCCACGCGCGACCGACGACCCGGACGGCATCACCCTGTTCTGGGAATACTGCGTCGCGCTGTATCGGCGGGAAACGATCGTGCGTCTCAACGAGGCGTATCTGCGCGTCTTGGCGCAGTGCGTGGCGCGGCCGACGTTACGGGTTTCGGAAGCGGACTTTCTGGCGCCCGAAGAACGCGAGCGCTTGCTCGAGGGTGGGTTTCGCGCCCAAGACCTCGAGCGAAGCGACACGGCGGTTTCTGCGACGACTCCTGCGGCATTTCTGTACGCCGGCTTCGAGGCGCATGCCGCGCATGCGCCGGACGCGTCGGCCGTGGAAGACGGCGACCGCATCGCGACCTACGACGAAACGAATGCGCGCGCCAATCGCCTCGCGCGCTATTTGCGCGCGCTCGGCGTCGGCCCGGATCGCCCGGTAGCGCTGTGCATGGCGCGTTCGATCGCCGCGGTCGAAGCGGTGCTGGCGGTCGTCAAAGCCGGCGGCGCGTATTTGCCGCTCGATCCGATGCTGCCGGAAGACCGGCTCGCGTTCGTGCTCGCGGATGCGTGTCCGCCGATCGTTCTGACCGATCGCGCGCATCGCGATGCGGTCGAACGCATCGTCGCCGCGCAGGGGAGCCATTCCGCGACGCCTGCGCGCATCGTCGATCTCGACGCCGACGCATCGGCATGGGCTTCGCAGGCGGCGTCGAATCTCGATCCCGCGGAGATCGGGCTCACGCCATCGCATCTGGCGTATGTCATCTACACCTCCGGTTCGACCGGCACGCCAAAAGGCGTCCTGGTCGAGCATCGGCAGATCATGGCGATCGCTGCGGGTTGGCGACGGCAATACGATCTCGCGCCCGGCGTGCGTCATCTGCAGATGGCCAATCTCGCGTTCGATGTGTTCACCGCCGACTTGCTACGCGCGCTCGGCCACGGCGGCACATTGGTGCTGTGCCCGCAGGAAACCTTGGCCGATCCGGCGGCGCTCGAAGCGCGCCTACGCGATGCGCGCATCGATATCGCCGATTTCGTGCCGGTGGTGCTCGACGCGCTGGTAGCGCATCTGGATACGCACAGCCGCGATCTGGGTTTCATGCGGACGATCATCTGCGGCTCGGATCGTTGGTCGGTCGAAGCGGCCGATCGCGCCCGTCGCGTCGTCGGCGATGGCGTGCGCTTGCTGCACGCTTACGGCCTGACCGAGACATCGGTCGACAGCACCTGTTTCGAAATCGCGCCTTACGGAAGCGCGCTGCGGCCCATCGATGCGCCGCCGCTTGCGGTGCTGCCGATCGGCGACGCGGTGATGAACGCGCGCGCGCTCGTCCTCGATCGCCGCGGCCGGCCGGCGCCGATCGGCGTGGTCGGCGAGTTGTACATCGGCGGCGCCGGTGTGGCGCGCGGATATCTGGCGCGCCCCGAACTTCAGGCCGAACGTTTTCTCGATAGCCCGTTCCATCCCGGCGAACGTCTGTATCGCACCGGCGATCTCGGTCGCCGCCTCGCCGAAGGAGGTATCGAATTTCTCGGACGCAACGATGCGCAAGTGAAGATTCGCGGCCATCGCGTCGAGTTGGGCGAGATCGAAGCGCGTTTGCGCGGGCTGCCGGAGATCGAGGACGTGGCGGTCGTATTGCGCTCGGATTCGACCGCATCGAACGGCGGCGCGAGCGAAGCCGCGCTCGTGGCCTATGTGTTGCCGAGCGATCGCGATGCCTCGCCGAACTTCGATGCCGTGCATCGCGCGCTGCAGACGAAACTGCCCGCGCATATGCTGCCCGCCGCTTATGTCGCGATGCGGGCATGGCCGAAAACCGCGAACGGAAAACTCGATCGCGCCGCGCTGCCGTCGCCGCCGCCCGCCGCGTTCGTCGCCACGGGCGCGTTCGTCGCGCCGAGCACGCCGATCGAAGAGGTGATCGCGGAGATTTGGGGCGATGTGCTCGGGCGCGACACGATCGGCGTGCGCGACGACTTTTTCCGGCTCGGCGGCAATTCCTTGTTGGCGATGCGCGTGCTCGTGGCGCTGCGCGACATCTTTGGTGTCGGCTTGTCGCTGCGTCGATTGTTCGAAGCGCCCACGATCGAGGGCTTGGTCGAGGCGATGTTGGACGAGTCCATGCAGCACGAAGCCATGCAGGACAAAGCCATGCAGACCGAACCCGCGCCGGGCATCTCCGCGGAGGACACCGAAGCCGTCGTTTGAACATCCGGGCGATCGTATTCGGTCGCCCTCGCGAAACCCAACGCGCGCCAAGGAACGTCATACGACGGCAGGCGCGCTCAGGCGATGGAACGCCGCCCCCGCGGTGCGTCGCCTCCCATGCCCCGAACGCGGCAGGAGCCGCGCAGGGATCGAAATGGAGCTCTGCCGTGAACGTGCGTAAGTCCACCCCTCTCCCCGATACGTCGCTCATCCACGCTATTTTCGAAGTACATGCGGCGCGATCGCCGGAGGCGCCCGCGATCGCGATCCGCGATGCGGCGTTGAGCTACGGCGCGCTGAACGTCGACGCGAATCGTCTCGCACGACATCTGCGCGACTGCGGTGTGGCGCCGGATGGTCTGGTCGCGATCTGTATGCAACGCACGCCGGCTTTGTTCGAAGCCGTACTGGCGGTGCTGAAAGCGGGCGGCGCTTACGTGCCTCTGGACCCGAATTATCCGGAAGAGCGCTTGGCGCAAATGCTGTCGGATGCGCGGCCGTCGGTGGTGTTGACCGATGCGGCGAGCGCGGAAGTGTTGAATGCCGCGATGGCGCGCGCCGGACATGATGCGCGAACGATCGACATCGGCGCCGATCGCGATGCTTGGTCTTCGCAATCGGCGGAGAACCTATCGAGCGATGAAGTGGGCGCGAGCCCGCGGCATTTGGCATACGTGATCTACACCTCGGGGTCGACCGGAGCGCCGAAGGGCGTGATGATAGAGCACGCCGGGCTGCTGCATTTATTGCGCGCGCAGACCGCGACCTTCGAGGTCGATGCGCAGGCGCGCGTGTTGCAGTTCGCGTCTTTCAGTTTCGACGCTTGCGTGTTCGAGTGGACGATGGCGTTCGGCCACGGCGCCTGTCTGTGCTTGGCGCCGCCTGGCGAAGTGCTCGTCGGCGAGGCCTTGAAGAAGACGATCGACGATCACGGAATCACCCACACGCTCTTACCGCCGGTGGCGTTGTCGACGTTACCCGAGACGGCGGTCCTGCCGTCGCTGCGGGTGTTGATCGCCGGAGGCGAGGCCTTGCCGCCCGCGCAGATGCGGCGTTGGGCGCGCGGCCGCGCGATGTTCAACGCGTATGGGCCGACCGAAATCACGGTGTATTGCACCATCCACGTTTGCGACCCGGATGCCGACGGCGTTGACGTCCCGATCGGAAAAGCGATTCCGGGCGCGATCGTCCATGTGCTCGATACGGATCGCCGTCCGGCGGCCATGGGCGAACTCGGTGAGTTGT
>JAGNNB010000389.1 GCA_017990865.1 Lysobacteraceae bacterium | reverse complement strand
CGACTGGACCCTGCTGGTGCAGGACGTGGACAAGTGGGATCCCGACATTCGCGCGTTGTTGGACGATTTCGATTTCCTGCCGCGCTGGCGCATGGACGACATCATGATTTCGTTCGCCGCGCCGGGCGGGTCGGTCGGCGCGCATATCGACCAGTACGACGTGTTTCTGCTGCAGGGCATCGGGCATCGCCGCTGGATGATCGATGTCGCGCAGAGCCCGGACGAAACCTATCTCGACGACGTGCCGCTGCGGCTGCTCAAGCATTTCAAACCCACGCACGATTGGGTGCTGAAACCCGGCGACATGCTGTACCTACCGCCGGGCGTGCCGCATCACGGCGTGGCCGAAGACGCCTGCATCACCATCTCGGTCGGCCTGCGCGCGCCGTCCAGCGCGGAATTGCTCGGCGATTTCGTCGACACGCTCATCTGCGACGCCGACGAATCCGTTCGTTATGCCGATCCCGATCTCGCACCCGCGAAGGACGGCTACGAAATCGACGCGCAGGCCATGGCCCGCGCGATCGAGGCCCTGAACAAACTGCGGATGCGCGATCCCGAGCGACTCGGCGACTGGTTCGGCCGCTTCATCAGCCTGTATCGCAGCGCCGGCGTGCCGCTGGACCCGGACCCGCCGCGCTCGCGGATCGAAATCGAATGGGATCTGCAGCAGGGCGCGGTGCTCGAACGCCATCCCTGGACGCGCACCGCATGGCGTCGCACCGATCGAAAAGCGCAGGCGGCATTGTATTTCGCCGGACAAGCGCATCGTCTGCCGATGGCGGATGCGCGTGCGCTCGCGGCGGCTGCGACGCTCGATCACGCCGGCTACGACGCGTTGTCGGCGCCGGCTCAAGACTTGGTGCACGACTGGATCGCGCAAGGCTATTACGGCCTGCGCTACGACGGGGGCGACGAAAGCGAGGGTTCCGCGTGAGCGCCAGCGAACGATCCCCGGAATTCGTGGTGAGCCGCGCCGACTACGCGCGCGATGTCGATGCCCTGCGAGCGGTGCGCGAGCCGGTGTTCGTGCAGGAGCAACAGGTCCCGATCGAACTCGAGTGGGACGCGTTCGACCCGCAATGCGTGCATGTGCTGGCGCGCGATCGCACCGGCCGCCCGATCGGCACCGGCCGACTGACGCCGGAACGCAAGATCGGCCGAATGGCGGTGCTGCGCGAATGGCGCGGCAAGGGCGTCGGCGAGGCGATGCTCCGCGCCTTGCTCGACGAGGCCGCGCACCATCGTCTGCCCGAAGTTCGCCTGCATGCGCAGGTCTCGGCGATGCCCTTCTACGCGAAGCACGGCTTCGTGCCGATCGGCGATCGCTTCATGGAAGCGGGCATCGAGCATCAAACCATGCGTCGGGCGCTGCGCGGGCCGACTGCGGTGGAGACGCGCGAAGCGGCGGCGGCGGTGGTCGCAGCGCGACTGGCCGCGGCGCGACGCAGCGTGTCGATCTACACCCGAAATCTCGACCCCGGCGTGTTCGATGCTCCCGAAGTGCTCGACGCGTTTCGCCGATTGGGCACACGCCGGCAACGCATCGCGATTCGCATTCTGTTGCAGGACGCCGCGACACCGCAGCGCAACAGCGCGCCGTTGATCGCGTTGGCGCAGCGCTTGCCCAGCGTCTTCGCGTTTCGCGAAGTCGCCGACCCGGTGGATCGCGATTATCCGTCCGCGTTTCTCGTCGACGATGCCGGCGGCTACTACTTCCGCCCGCTCGGCCACCGTTTCGACGGCGAAACCGAATGCGACGGCGCGGCGCGCGCGCGGCAGTTGATCGACGTTTTCAACTCGCCGTGGGAACGCGCGCGCATCGTCAGCGAATATCGCGCATTGGGCATTTGAGGTCGCGTTCCTACCGACGTGATTTTCCTGCTTCGACTTAGGCGCTACGACTTCGGCATGAAGACTTCGGCGCCGCGTTTCACTCTCGGGTAAGCGGCGACGCGGCCAACAGAATCCGGAAACGCTGGCCGCCGCTGCCGTCCGCGGATATCTGCAGCAGCTCCGGGCGCGTCCCCGCGCCCTCCAGCGCCCGCAAGGCTTCCGACACGCAGTGCGTGCTGTTCGACTGGCCGACGATCGTCACCCGCTCGCCACCGTAGCGCACATCGACGATCTTGCGACAGCCGGCCGGCAGCAACGCGCCGAGCCGTTTGCGGAGATCGTCCGGACTCGCCATACCCGCTGGCGTCGCCTGCATCGGCGCTTCGGACAAGGCAGCGAGGATCGGCGGCGGCATCGATGGTGGTGCCGCTGTCGACTGTGCCGCTGTCGACGCTGACGCTATCGATGATGCCGCTGCCGATGCTACCGACGTCGACGCGACGGCTCGCTCGCGCAGCACCAGCGGCGAGTCGGTCAGCACCAATCGCACGAAGCGCCGCGACATATCGGTCGAACGCGCGCCATGCACCACCTCCTTGGGTCCGCGCTCGCCGTCACCGGCGGCGGCGATGCGACCCAGCAGAAGGTCTTCTTCGCCCTTCGGCGCGTCGTAACGGATATGCACTTTGCCGTCGAGCACTTCGACCTGCTCGATCGCGGTGCCGGCGGGCGCGAGCGCCTCGATCCTCCCGCGAATCTCCTCGGCGGAAAGATACCGAAGCGCATCGTTCCGGCGCTGCGTGTCCTTGATCTGCGCCTGTTCCGCTTCGATCTCGTCGATCGGTCGCTGAAACACGAACCTGCCGGTCATGTCCTGTGGCCGCCAGGCGCGAACGCCATCGACGCGCGGCCAGTGCACCTTGCCGGTGAAGGTGCCGGTGGGGATCGGCAGATCGCGGCAGCCATCGCCGCACCAGACCGTGATGCCCACGGTCTTCAAACCTTTGAACTCGCCGATGACCGAGCCGTCCTCGCCGCGGCTCAAGCGCAACGGCCGCAGCTCGCCGCGCGGCAGCGACAGCCAGCCGTCCTCGCAGTGCATGGTCGTCCCCGAGCGCAGTTCGCGCACCAGTTCGGCGTCGGGGCCGAGCTTCGCCATCTCTTTGTCGTAGTCGGCCTGCCCGTAGGCCTCGATATGCTGGGCGCGCGCGGGATCGGACAGCAGGTGATACCAGCGCCGATAGCGCGGTTTTTCGAATTCGCGAATGACCTCCAGATGCTGCATCACGCGGGATTCGTCGATGAGCCAGCGGAACTCGAAGACACCCGGCTGGGTACGGCGAATGGCGACGGCGTGCATCTGCTCGATCGGCACGCGATTGCCGTCGGGTTTCTCGAACGCCTCGTCCATCGCCCCGGCATCCGAACCGATCCGTTCGGGCGTCAACGACACCGAAAACGTTCCGTTCAAGTCCGGGCAACCGTAAGCGTCCACCGCCAATGCCGCCTTGCCGGCGCGATCGACGCCGCTGTCGCCGCAGCCGGTCAGCCCGACGATGAGCATCGTCGCCATCGCCGCCATCATCGTCGGTCGTAACGCTTGTCGGTGCGCTGGTCGGAACGCTTGTGGTGCTGGTTTCCGCATGCTTCGCATCGTTTTCCCCCTGTGGCCGGGACGATAACAGCGAATGCACGGCGAAATGCCGCCGCAACCGCGCCGATGCGGCGGGTATCGCAGGATGCGACCGCAGGCGCAATCCCACGCCACCGAGAGCCGCGGGCGAGCGGCCTTACGACCAATGTCGAACCGACGGCGGCCTCCGGGCGCGACCCGCGATGGTGCGCT
>JAGNNB010000388.1 GCA_017990865.1 Lysobacteraceae bacterium | reverse complement strand
CTCAACTCCTCGGCGGTCTTCCGCAGCGGGCTGGCGTTGACCACGATGCGGTCGATCTCCGCCGGCTCATCGTGACGGGGATCCGAGGCGCTGGAGCCGGTGTCTTGAGCGGCTGCGACCAGGGAGGTGCCCAAGCCCAGCGCCATGACGAGGGCGGTGGCGAGGGCGTTGCGGCGGTAGTGCGAGCGATGCGGCATGGTGGGGTACACTATGGGGCGGTTTAGAAATGTTATAATGTTTCAACTCGAACGGGAATATCCCCCATAAGTCATGAGCAGTCCGTCCAACAGCCTGCATCGCGCCGACCGCGTTGGGTTCGCGGCGTCCTTTCTGTGCGCGGTCCACTGCGCGCTTTGGCCGTGGCTGCTCGCGATCGCGCCGGCCTTCGGCCTGGAATTGGGCGGCTGGGTCGACGTGGATCAGGCCTTCGTGATCTTCGCGACCTTTCTGGGCGTGTCCACGCTGACCCTCGGCTGGCGCCGCCACCGGATATTCCGCGCCTGGGCGCTGCTGTTGCCGGGCCTGGCGCTGGTGTGGGCCGGGTCGTTCGGTCCGTTCCACGACCATGATCTGCTCCACGCCGCTGTGATGACTGCGGGCGGCGCCTTGCTTGCGCTCGCGCATCTGCTGAATCTCCGGCTGACCCATCTCGCCGCCGCCGCGACGCCGGCCATTGCGCGGGGGTAATCCCAGCCGTGCCCCGCTCGTCGACGGCCGTTCGTCGCACCGCCGCGTGTTAATATCCGCGGTTCGCGGCAACCGCTGCGGTCAGCATCGCATCCTTCGCGCGCCGCGCTCGGTGCGCATGACGGCATCGCGAGCTTCAGAACATCGAGCTCCACGACTATTGAGCTCCACGACATCGAGCTTCATCACACCGAGGATTTGCACATGGGTAAGGGCGACCGTAAGACCGCCAAAGGTAAACGCTACAACGCCAGCTACGGCAACGCTCGCCTGAAGTCCGCGGGCGCGCCGGCCGCCAGCACCGCCGCCGTGAAGAAGGTCGCGAAGCCGGCCGCGAAGGCGCCGGTCAAGAAAGTGGTCGCGAAGAAAGCCGCCAAAGAGTAATCGAGTCCGCGTCTTCGGACGCGCTCAGACTCTTCGGCGCAGGCCGTCGAAACCCCGCTCCGGCGGGGTTTTTCGTGTCTGCGCTTTCGAACGTGTTTTGCGCTTCGGATCGCCTCGCCGCGCGATTTGCCGCATTCAGTCCGCGCGCGCGTCGGCGATCGGCGCGGCCCGCATCGTCGGAATGCGTTCGAGCCGACCATCGGCATAGTCGCGCGCGAACGGCAGGTCTTCGCGATGCACGTAGCCGATGAAGCAATCGCAGATCGCGTTCGGGCAGGTGCGCGGGCGCAAGCGCGACTCGAAACTGCCGTCGTACAGATTGCCGAGCGGCGCCGCGACGAAATGACAACGACGCACGTCGCCGTCGCCGTTCACCGACAGCACGCTATGCCCGGTCGCGCACGGCGCGCCGAGGCTGGGCGACGGGTCCAGGTTGTAGTCGAAATGCGGGTCGATGCGGCGCAATCGTGCGATATCGTCGTCGGTGTAATACGCCGCATCGCGCTGATCGTAGGCGTTGAGCCACATCGGCGTATCGGCGAACAGCGCTGCGCGCAACGCGGTGATCTCGTCGAAATGTTCGCGCATCGCGACCATGCCGACGCTGTGGCGAATGCCGCGGCGGCGCAGTTCCAAGCAGCGCGCGACGAAAGCGGCGCGCGGCGTTTGGCTCGGATGATACGTACACCAGAACGCGAGTTTCGTCGGGTCGACGTCGTTGAGCCAGCGTGTCCCAATGCACAGATTGGTTTGGATCGCGACGCGATGCAGATGCGGCAATCCGCTGAGCGCGATCATCGCCTCGCGATAGTGCTTGCGGACCAAGCCCTCGCCCCATGGCGTGAACAACACCGACAGCGTGCGCGTCGACGCGGCGCTCGCCCAAGCGACGAAACGCGCCAAATCGGCGGCGTCGCGCTGCAACGTCGCGCGGGTGTCGCGGCGTTTCGCGAACGGGCAATACCCGCAGTCGTAATTGCAACTACTCAAACGCCCGCGATACAGAATCGACAAATGCGACACAGCGGTCGCATCGGCGCAGGCTTCATTCGCACATACGATGTCACTCGAACGCATAAGCGCGCATCCTGTCGGCCACCGCGGGCGAAATCAGCCACGGCCCGAGCGTATCGGCGCGCGCCAAACCTTCCGCGGTCGGCGCGATGCGTGTCGCGTCGATCGTCGCCAAGCCGTGCGTCGCCAAATCGCGCAATTGCGGCAGATCATCGAGGCAATCGCTGCCGAAGCGCAGCCGATACGCGTCGCGATCCAAACCGCTGCGGATCAGCAGCGACTGGATGACGTAACGTCGGCGCCGCTCGTCGTCGTCAAGTGCGAAACCGTAGTCGGCGTAGGCGAACTCGGCGTCGCTGCGCTGCAGATAGTGCTCCAGAATCTCGGCGACGCTACGCCGCGATACACCATATTCGCTGGAATAGTGCAGCGCACGCGCATACGACCGCGCACCGCAGCCGATCCCGATCATGCCGTCGTCCTGGCAGCAATACGCGGGCGCGTCGCTGTCGTCGGGCGCATGCGACGCGCGAAACATCCGCATCGAAATTTGACGATACCCGGCGGCCAGCAGCGCGTCGCGCCCGGCGCGATACAGTGCGGCGCGGTCGTCCTGCGGTTCGGGCCGCAGCGCGAACCGCGATTTGCCGTCGCGCGATTCGATGCGTCCCAGGCCGGTCAGCGGACGCACGTACAGCGGATACAGATAGATTTCCTCCGGTGTGAAGGCGAGCGCGCTGTCGATCGATGCGAGAAAACTCGCCACGCTTTGCCCGGCGATGCCGTAAATCAAATCGAGATTGAGCGTGGGGAATTTCGCATCGCGAATCGCACCGATCGCGCGTTCGACATCCGTGCGCTGCTGCGGGCGCACCAAAGCGCGCACTTCGGCATCGGCGAAACTTTGGATGCCCATGCTGATACGGTCGATGCCGGCGTCCCGGCAGAGCGCCATTTTGTCCGCGTCCACCGTTTCGGGCGAGACTTCCATGCCCGATGGCATCGTGCGCGGATCGACGCCTGTGATATCGCGCACTTCCGCGAACAACGTTTCGAGCTGCGGTGCGCTCAAATAGCTCGGCGTGCCGCCGCCCAACGCGAAACGCGCGAAGCGATGATCGCCCAACGCATCGATCGCGGCGCGCAGTTGCGCGCGCATGCGGTCGAGATAGCGCGCGACCGTATCCTCGGACGGCCGCGCCAGCGCGAATAGATTGCAAAAACCGCAGCGATACGAGCAGAACGGGATATGCAGATACATGAACAAGGCGCTGCGGTCTTCTTCGCGCCAGATATCGCGCAACAGCACCGGCGACGGCAGCGGGCGGTACGCGGTTTTATGCGGATACGAATACGAGTACGCCTGATACGGCGGCAGCGCCAGCAAGGCGTCGAGCGTCGGGGTGTCGTCGAGCGGCCGTGCGTTCATGGCGTCAATACGAAATGCGCGTACGGTACGGTCATCACGACCTCGTGCGCGATGCGATGGCCGACGTAACCGTCTTCGCCGTACGCGGTGCCGTGGTCGGAGCAGACGATGACGAAGGTCGGCGCGCGTCGACGCGAGGCATCGAACAGCGGCGCCAAGGCGCGATCGACGTATT
>JAGNNB010000387.1 GCA_017990865.1 Lysobacteraceae bacterium | reverse complement strand
GCAGCAGCGGCTCCAAAACGTCGCCGTTGGGGCCGGCGGCGAGTTTTCCCGCGTCGCTGAGCGTCAGATCGACGTCCAGCCACCAGCCGCCGGGGTTCTCGGGGGCGTCGTCGTGACGCTCGGCGCGCACCGCTTCCAGGGCGTAGAGCTTCGCCCGCAGCCCGCCCGCCCGCGCGGGCAGCCGGATCGCCCCCATCACGCGGCGCAGGCCCAGACGCGCGATCAGCGCGGCGCGCAGCAGGTCGAGGCCTTCGCCGGTGCGGGCGGACAGCCAAACCCGCTCGCGTGCGACCTCCTCCAGGCCGTGATCGTCCGGGACGCTGCCGTCCTCGGCCGCGCGCACGGCGGGGTCGTGGCGCGGCGCAGCGCCTTCGAGACGGTCGATCTTGTTGTAGACGAGCAACTGCGGAATCTCGCCCGCCTCGATCTCGGCCAACACCGCGTCCACTTGGCGGATGCGCTCGTCGCGCAGCGGATCGGCGGCGTCGATGACGTGCAGCAGCAGATCGGCTTCGCGGGCTTCGGACAAGGTGGAGCGGAACGCGGCGACCAGTTCGTGCGGAAGATCGCGGACGAAGCCGACGGTGTCGGCCAGCACCACGCTGCCGCCGGGCAGCGCGATGCGGCGCACGGTGGGATCGAGCGTCGCGAACAATTGGTCCGCGGCGTAGGCTTCGGCGCCGGTCAGCGCGTTGAACAACGTCGATTTGCCGGCGTTGGTGTAGCCGACCAAGGCCACGCGCGGCAATTCGCTGCGCACGCGCGCTCGTCGCATCTGCGTGTGCTGCACTTCGACCTTGTCGAGCCGGCGCTGTAGTTGTTCGACGCGCTTTTGCAGCAAGCGACGGTCGGTTTCCAACTGCGTTTCGCCGGGGCCGCGCAGGCCGATCGAACCGCCGCGCTGACGCTCCAAATGCGTCCAGCCACGCACCAGGCGCGTGGCCATATGCCGCAATTGCGCCAGTTCCACCTGCAGCTTGCCTTCGTGGCTGCGCGCGCGCTGGGCGAAGATATCCAGAATCAAGCCGGTGCGGTCGACCACGCGACGGCCGAGCGCTTTTTCGAGATTGCGTTCCTGCCCCGGGCTCAGCGGATGATTCACCAGCACCAGATCGGCGCCGGTGGCGTCGGCCGCGACTTTGACTTCTTCGAGCTTGCCCTTGCCGATCAGCATCGCGGCGTTCGGTTTGTCGATCCGCGCATGCAGCATCGCCGCGACCGTGGCGCCGGCGGAACGCGCCAAATCGGCGAATTCTTCCAGCACGTCGGGCTCGGGGGGACCGCCGGCGTGCGGCTGGATCAACAATGCGATTTCGCCCTTACGCGAGCGTTCGAACAATTCCACTGGATACGAGGCCGGTGCGAGGGGCGTTGAGAGGTGCGGTCGCGACGTTAGGGCAACGTCGAAAAGCCAGCGTTGCCCGAAATGAGCTGTCGTCGAATCGAATTGTCATCCCGAGCGCAGCGAAGGATGTGCTGTTCGCGGCTGACATCGTGAGAAGCAGGTCCCTCGCTATGCTCGGGATGACATCTTATTGGGGCTGATGGCGATCAGAACAAGCCGTCGCGACATGTCGCCGCGAATTCATGGCACCTGCAGCGGTCGCGTTCATCGCGCCGATCGGAGCGAGCAGCCGCAACAGCCGTAGCCGCAACGTCCACAGCCGCACCGAGCATCGCCCGGCGCGGCTGCGATAACGACAAATCCAACGACGCCGAGGGATCAGCCCTGCGGCGGCATCATGCCCGGCATGGGCTCATCGTCGTGATCGTCGTCGTCATCGTCGTCTTCGTCGCGCGACGAATGATGCTCGGCCGACTGCACGTAACCGCCGCCCGGCCCGACGCGCACGTTACGCGCCGGCACCACGGTGGAGATCGCATGCTTGTAGACCATCTGACTGACGGTGTTGCGCAACAAGACGACGAACTGGTCGAAAGACTCGATCGTGCCTTGCAGTTTGATGCCGTTGACGAGGTAGATGGAAACGGGAACGCGCTCGCGGCGCAGGGCGTTGAGGAAAGGATCTTGCAACGACTGCCCCTTGGACATGGTGTTCCCCACTTTGGGTCTTGTTATTGGCTGGAACATGTAGGTCATCGGTGGTGGTGAGTTCGGGACGGCGGTCGTCGCACGCGAGGAATGCGTACGAGCGAAACGATGCCGTCGGATTTTGGGGGCGCATCGCCCGTCTCGTTTTCGCAGCGCGCATTCGGCGCGAACTGCGGGGCGGGACGAACGACTCGACAACGGGCCGATCTCCCCGATCGACCCGTGCCGATGGTTACACAACTGGGCCGGAACCGGAAGCCGCGGCCGCCCCGACGCGCCCCGGGCCCTACGCGTACGTCCGCGATACGGGCGATGCGGGGTGCATGAACAGGCCGATGGCGTCTTGCAGCGCCGCCGCATCGGCCTGCGGGTCGAACCAGCGTAGCGCGAGATCACCGCGCAGCCACGTGAGCTGACGTTTGGCCAGTTGGCGCGTGGCGAAGATCGCGCGATCGCGGAATTCGCGCGCGTCAACGAGGCCGTCGAGATGCTCCCACGCCTGTCGATACCCCACCGCACGCAGCGCGGGCAGATCCATCGGCGCGGGATGCGCGCGCAATTCCGGCAAGGCCCGCAAGGCGCGCACTTCGTCGAGAAAACCGGCATCGAGCATCGCGTCGAAACGCGCTTCGATCCGCGCGTGCAGCACCGCGCGGTCATGCGGCGCCAGCGCGAGTTTCAACACGCGGCACGGGAAGCGCGCGGCGTCGTTCGCCGTTTCGCGCCGCCAAGCGCTGATCGGCCGACCGCTGATGCGATACACCTCCAACGCGCGCTGGATACGCTGCGGATCGGTGGCGTGAATACGCGCCGCGGCCTCGGGATCGATCCGCGCGAGTTCCGCATGCATCGCGGGCCAACCGCGCTCACCGGCTTCGGCTTCGAGGCGCGCGCGGACGGCGGGATCGGCCGGCGGCATCGGCGAAAGTCCGTGCAACAGCGCGCGAAAATACAGGCCGGTGCCGCCGGCCAGAATCGGCAGACGGCCGCGCGCGAGGATGTCGTCCACCGCGGCGCGCGCATCGTGCGCGAAATCGGCGGCGGAATACGGCTGCCAAGGTTCGCGCACATCGATCAGATGATGCGGCGCCGCGGCGCGCTCCTCGTCGCTGGGTTTCGCCGCGCCAATATTCAAGCCGCGATACACCAGCGCCGAATCGACGCTGACGATCTCGCCGCCGAAACGCTGCGCGCACTCGAGCGCTAACGCGGTCTTGCCCGACGCGGTCGGACCCATGATCGCGATGGCGAGCGGGCGGGTGTCGGCGGTCATGCCCCTCACCCTCGCGCGCTGCGCACGCTCTTCCCTCTCCCCGCATCGCGGGGAGAGGGTGGCGAAGCCGGGTGAGGGGCTCGCAACGCGTCGGTCGCGGCTTCCGCCGCTCCTACATCGGTCTCGACATCCGTCGTGGATACGACCGCGTCAATACCCGTGCACATCGAGCGTTTCCATCACGCCTTTGTGACGAAACTGCACTTCGTCCGACGGCGGTTTGCCGAGTTTGCTCACCAGCACGATCGCGATGCCGGCGGCGATCACGCCCGGCACCATTTCGTACAGCGCGCTGATCTTCTGCGCGACCACATATTCTTTCCAGACGATCACCGTCGCCGCGCCGATCACCATGCCCGCCAGCGCGCCATTGCGCGTCAT
>JAGNNB010000386.1 GCA_017990865.1 Lysobacteraceae bacterium | reverse complement strand
GATGTACCGCGCCTGCAGTTCCAAGTCTTTCTCCGTACGTATTCGATGATCGAAGAATCCCGCCTGCCAAACCGCCCCGCGCCGATGGAGCGCGGCATTGATTCGATTCGCGCTCGCGCATTTCATTTTCTGGACGATTCTGCTGAGAGCGGATTCCTCCAGACGAAATAACCAATGCAGGTGATCCGGCATCACGATCCAGGCGATGGTCGTAACGATGCCGGTAGCATCGGCCGAATTCAATTCCGTAATCACGCATTGCGTTGCGATCGGGTCGCTGAATATCGGCGAGCGCGCAGAGGTGCAGGTGGTGATCGAATAGTAGTGGCCGACCTCTGATCGACGGCCTTTGATGAGACGAGGGCTGGACATGCCTCATCTTGTTCCGACGAAGTCGGCGCGAGGATCAGACAATACCCAATCCCGGTGTAGGATTTTTTTCCGGATTTAGAAGGGTATGTGCTTCGGTGGGGTGTTTAGCGGCGCTTTGCTCCGCTCTACCGGGGTCGGACTGTGTTTAGCGGAGCTTCGCTCCGCTCTACGGTTTGAAAATCAGCGGAGCTTTGCTCCGCTCTACGGTTTGAAAATCAGCGGAGCTTTGCTCCGCTCTACGGTTTGAAAATCAGCGGAGCTTTGCTCCGCTCTACAAACGGCGAATCGGCGAATCAGCGAATCAATATTTCTGCTTGGGGCGCTTCGCCGGTTGTCCGCGCGGCGGGAGCGGCTTCTCGCCGCGTTCTTCCGCCAACTTGAAGTCGATCTTGCGCTCTTCAAGACTGGCTTTCAGCACCACGATGCTGGCGCGGTCGCCAAGACGGAAGACGCGGCCCATGCGCTCGCCGGTCAATGTTTTGCGGATCGGATCGAAATGGTAGTAGTCGTGCGGCAACTGGGTGATGTGAATCAGGCCGTTGACCTTCGAGTCGTCCAGTTCCACGAACAATCCGAAACTGGTGACGCCGCTGATGGTGCCGTCGAAGCGTCCGCCGATGTGTTTTTCCATCCAGGCCGCGCGATAACGCTCGTCCACTTCGCGTTCGGCTTCGTCGGCGCGACGTTCGCGCTCGGAGCATTGCAGCGCGAGCGCCGCCATCGCGCTTTGCGAATACGCGAAGGCCTCGGGCTTCGTGCCGATCAAGGCATGCTTGATCGCGCGGTGCACCAGCAAATCGGGATAGCGTCGGATCGGCGAGGTGAAGTGCGCGTAGGCCTCCAACGCCAAGCCGAAATGGCCGATATTGTCCGGCGCGTACACCGCCAACGACTGGCTGCGCAACAACACCGACTCCAACAGCGTGGCATCGGCGCGCTCGCGGATTTTCGCCAGCAGCGCGGTGAAATCGCGCGGATGCACCGCCGCCCAGGCCGGCATGCGCAGTTTGAATTCCTTGAGGAATTCCAGCAGATCGGCGTATTTGCTTTCCGGCGGCTTGTCGTGGATGCGATACGGTGCCGGCACCCTCTTCTTCAGCAAGAATCGCGCGGCTTCCACGTTCGCGGCGATCATGCATTCCTCGATCAACTTGTGCGCATCGTTGCGTTGCAGCATGCCCGCCTGCACCACCTCGCCCTGCGGGCCGAGCACGAAACGCACTTCGCTGCTTTCGAATTCGATGGCGCCGCGCGCTTTGCGCGCTTTCGCCAACACGCCATAAAGCCGATGCAGGTTTTGCACTTGCGGCATCAACGAGCCGATGCGCTCGATCGTCTCGGCGTCGCCCTCGCCCACCGCGCGCCACACCTGCGTGTAGGTCAGGCGCGCATGCGAATGCATCACCGCTTCGTAGAATTTCGATTTACTCACTTCGCCGTCGGCATCCACCTGCATATCGCAGACGAAACACAGGCGATCGACTTTCGGGTTGAGCGAGCAAATGCCGTTCGACAGCGTTTCCGGCAACATCGGCACCACGAAACCCGGGAAATACACCGAGGTCGCGCGTCGCTGCGCTTCGTCGTCCAGCGGCGCGCCGGGCCGCACGTAATGCGAGACATCGGCGATGGCGACGATCAGACGGAAGCCGTTGCGATTGGGTTCGCACCACACCGCGTCGTCGAAATCCTTGGCGTCTTCGCCGTCGATGGTGACCAGCGGAACCGCGCGCAGATCGACGCGACCGGCGATGTCGGCTTCGGTCGTCGTCAGCGGCACCGCCAACGCCTCGGCGAGCACGGGCGCCGGGAATTCGTGCGGCAAGTCGTGGCCGTGAATCGCGGCTTCCACCACCAGCGAGGGCGTGAGCTTGTCGCCGAGCACCGTGAGCACACGGCCGATCGGCGGACGGTGCGCGTCGGGCATGATCACGATTTCGCACACCACCAATTGACCATTACGCGCATCCAGACGCGCGTCCACCGGGATCTGCACGTTGCGTTGAATGCGTTCGTCGTCGGGCACCACGTAACTCAGGCCCGCATCGACGGTGAAGCGCCCGATCAATCGCGTCAACCGGCGCTCAAGCACCTCGACGATCATGCCCTCGCGGCGGCCGCGTCGAT
Organism: Lysobacteraceae bacterium; assembly: GCA_017990865.1. Lineage (GTDB taxonomy): Bacteria > Pseudomonadota > Gammaproteobacteria > Xanthomonadales > Xanthomonadaceae > Lysobacter_I. The sequence continues at coordinate 1,221 of JAGNNB010000386.1, read as the reverse complement.
CCAAGCCGGTGACGCTCGCCAACGCACGGTCGCCGTGCAGCACTTTCCGCATTTGCAACGGCGGCAGGAACAGATCGTCGCCCGCGCTTTTCCCGGGCACCACCGCATCGGGGCGCAGGAAGCCGAACCCGTCGCGATTGGCGATAACGGTGCCGGCGATCAAATCCATCCGCGCGGCGGGCAGATAGCCACCGCGGCGGTTCTGCAGCAACTGGCCGTCGCGCAACATCGCCGCCAATCGCTTGCCGAGCGCATCGCGGCGCTCGAAGGTTTCCAAATGCAAATGCGAGGCCAGCGTCTCGACCGACATCGGTCCTTCGGCGGACGCCAGCAACTGCAGAATCGCCTCGCGGCTGGGAATCGGGTCGGCGTAGCGCTCGGCTTCGCGCGCGGCGTGCGGGTCTTGGAAACGTCCGGTCGGCGCAGGGGGGGCGCTGGGGCGCTCGCGCGAGCGGTCGCCGGAGCGCTCGTCGCGACGTGGGCCGGTTCGCTCATCGCGACGCGGGCCGCTGCGCTTGGGGCTGGACGCCGGCACGGCATCGGGCCACCAGGGCGCCGGTTTCGAGGATGAGGCTTTCGTGGAGGACGGCTTCGTCGCGCCCTTCGCGGCGTGTTTGGTGGCGTGTTTCGCGGCGTGCTTCGTCGCGATTTTCGGAGCGGACTTCGGGGACGTTTTCGCGTCCGGCTTCGCGGGGCGCGGCGACGAGGGCGCAGGGGGTTTCGCGGATCGGCGGGAGGCGCCTTCCGAAACGTCTTTGGCGGAGGGGGACGAGGCGCCGCGAGATATGCGGGCGGCGGTCTTAGCGTCGGTGTTGGCGGCGGGGTTCGCGGCGGCGCTGGGCGCCTGTCGCCGGGCTGCGCGAGCGCCCGTACTCTTCTCGGTTTTTTTAGACATCTCCGCCAGTATACCCCTCGAAATGCGCGAAGGCCCATGCGCCGGCCCCGTACCCGCCAACCGCACCCGCAGCCCCCCCCGCGCCGAGCGCAGAACGAACCCCGGCCACGCGTTGACAAGCGGCCCGCCGCAACGCAACATACGCGCCCCATGCCCAGGTGGCGGAATTGGTAGACGCACTAGTTTCAGGTACTAGCGGGTAAAACCGTGGAGGTTCGAGTCCTCTCCTGGGCACCAAACACCGAAACGAAAAAGCCGCAGACATGCGGCTTTTTTTGTGGGCGATCGATCGACGCGAGACGCGATTCGCGGATACCGGCCCGCAG
>JAGNNB010000385.1 GCA_017990865.1 Lysobacteraceae bacterium | reverse complement strand
GCTCGCGGCCTGCGCGGTGGCGCTGGCGGCGTACGCCTCGCATGGCGCCGATGGCGAGGCGCGCATGCGCTTGCAGACCGCCGCCGCGTTCGCGCTCGCTCACGGCATCGCGCTCGCCGCGCTCGCGCCGCACTGCGCGCGCCGACTCGGCAGTCTGGCGTTGATGGCGTTGGCGATCGGCACGCTGCTGTTTTCCGGTTCGCTGGCGGGCGCACATTTTTTCGGCTGGCCCACGCGGCTCGCGCCGGTCGGCGGCAGCACGATGATCGTGGCTTGGTTGGTGTATGCGGTCGACGCGTGGCGTCGCTAGAACGCGCTTTTCAATATGCGTTTGCGATCATTCCGCTGCGGAGATGTCTGCTGAGATACGTGAGGACGTAGTATTTCGCGCTCGCGCGCGACCTGCTTTTCTTTGCTCGTGCAAAGAAAAGTAGGCAAAAGAAAGCACTTTTCCCCGACAGAGCAATCTTGGGTGTTCATTCTCGAAGGGATTTTTCGATTCGCCGTCCATGGCGAATCGAAAAACGGCGGGCATCCTGCCCGCCGCCCGATGGGTCAGGAAGCACGGCGGTGGTTTGCCGTCAAACCAAGGTCAAAAAGTACAAAACTATTTAAACCGAAACGCCTTGGCGTCACACGTATTCCACATACTGGAAGATTGCGCGAGACACGCGCTTTGACGCATGCTGTTCCCGCGGGCGCCGTCGTGCGCCGATAGGATTACGCCATGCCCCGACATCGTCGCGGTTTCGACACCGATGCGGCTTACGAGCATTTGAGCAAGCGCGATCGCAAGCTCGGCGCGTGGATGAAACGGATCGGCGTTATCGCGCCGGATCCGCGCTGGCGTAAAACATTCGATCCGGTCGACGCCTTGGCGCGGGCGATTCTGTATCAGCAACTCAGCGGCAAGGCCGCCGCGACGATCGTCGGGCGCGTCGAAACCGCGATCGACGCCGGCCGTTTCCATTGCGATACGTTGGCGCGCTGCGACGATGCGACCCTGCGCGGCTGCGGCGTGTCGGGCAATAAATTGCTGGCGTTGCGCGACTTGGCCTTGCGCGAATCGCGCGGCGAGATTCCCGATCTCAAACGCATGTCGACGATGGAGAACGATGCGATCGTCGCCGCTTTGGTGCCGGTGCGCGGCATCGGCCGCTGGACGGTGGAGATGATGCTGATGTTCCGTCTCGGCCGCCCCGATGTGCTGCCGGTGGACGATCTGGGTATCCGCAAAGGCGCGCAAGTGGTGGACAAAGCCGATGCGATGCCGGCGCCGAAAGCCTTGGCCGAACGCGGCGAGCGCTGGGGGCCGTATCGCACCTACGCCAGCCTGTACCTGTGGCGGATCGCGGATTTCGGCGCTGCGCAGGCCAAAGAAAAAACGAAAGCGAAACCGCCGGTCAAACGTTCGCAGGACTGATGCGCACGGCGCGATAGTCGCACTTCAAGGTCAGCTCGAAATCATTCGGAAGATGAGCCCCTCCCCTTGCGCATAGCGCAGGGGGAGGTTGGGAGGGGGTGGAAGATGCAGGATGGCTTCCAACCCTTCCCAAGCTCTTCGCTTCGCGAAAGCGAAGGGTATCGCCGAACCGGCCAATAGCATCGAGGTCTCCGTCTGCCATCGATCGCGATACGCGAACTTCAGCGCGGCAAGTAACGTTCCAGCAGTTTGTTGCGGAACCGACGCTTCGGGTCGTGGCGCGCTTTCAAGGCCGCGAACGCTTCGGCTTCCGGATACGCGCGCAGGAACTGCTCCGGCGTCGCGTGCAATCGATACGGCAAGTAATAGCGGCCACCGTTGGCGAGCGCGGCATCGATCAAACGCTGCGTCCAACGCGCAGCCTCGGCGTCGGCCCAGCGATGCGAACGCTGCTTGTAGTACAGCACGAACGAAAACGCCTCCTGCGGAGCCCACGACAGCAAACTGGTGCGATCGGCGGACGAATGCCGGATCGACACGTTCAGCGCATTGACCTGCGCATCCATCAGAATCTTGCGCATCGCCGCGACGAAATCGCGGAACTGCGCCACGGGGATGAAGTATTCCTGCAGCAAATAGGTCGAGAACGCGCGTGTGCGCGGCTCCAAGGCATCGGCGTCGAGGCTGGCTTCGCGATTGCGCCACACCACCGGATGCTCGGTGAGTTGCCGTCGCGTGAGTTTGCGGTCGCGCACCTCTTCGCCGATCGGCAATTCCGACGCCGCCCAAATCAAGCTCTGATCGCGGCTGTAGCGACGGTCTTCGGGAATCAAGCGCTCCGCCAGCGTGACCGGCGCGTCGGTGCGGCGCCAGGTGATCGCCAGCGGTCGGCCGAAATGCGGCGGCAGCAGGTCCGCGTTGTGCAGCACCGCGTCGGCATCGTCGCGCACGCGTTCGCGGAACCAGACGGGATATTCGTCGAGCGGCACGTACTCGGCAGCGCGGACGATGCGCGCGTTCGCTTCCAGATCGAGTTCGACTTCGGTCACGACGCCGAGTCCGCCGTAGCCGCCGCACACCGCGCGAAACAGATCCGCGTTGGTGTCGCGATCCAGTTCGAGCGTTTCGCCTTCCGACGTGACCAACCGCAGCGCGCGCACGCTGTTGATCAGCGGGCCGCGCCCGACGTAACGGCCGTGACAATTCACCGACAGCGAGCCACCGACGGTGAAATTGCTGTAGCTCTGCATGATCGCGACCGATAGATCGTGCGGGTCGATGAGTGCCTGCAGATCGCGCCAGCGCATGCCGGCCTGCACGCGCACGCGCCGGTTGGCCACATCGAGTTCCAGCAGCCGGCGCATCGCGCGCATGTCCAGATGCAGCGAGTCGGGCCACGCGATCTGGCCGCCCATGCTGAAGCGCCCGCCGCCGATCGACACCGGCGCGGTGCCGCGACGCAGCAGATCGCTCACGGCTTCGGTCGTCGTGGGGTGGGCGACCTCGGCGACATCGGTCCATTCGAGCCGGGTCACGTCTTCGATGCGCTGCGTTGCGTCGCCGCAGGCGCTCAACGCGCCGGCGATGGGCGCGGCGAGCAAGGCGCGATTGAAGCGGCGGCGACCGGAATCGATGCGCGAATCGTTCATTCGCCTGCGCCTCCGCGCGCATGTTGAGAGTTCGTGGATGCTGTCGTTTCGATCGTCGCCGCGGATGCGTCGACGGCGGCCGCATTCGATGTTTCCGACGACGCAGCGGTCGCTCGTGCTTTCCAACGCAGCGCGGGGCGTTCGATGCAGAACCACGACAGCGCCGCGCAGGCGAAGGTGGCGATGCTCGCCGCGATGATATTCGACGCGACCGTCGTCGCACCGGCCAGCAACGCCAGTTGTTGCATCGGCCAGCCGTACAGATACACGCCGTACGACAAATCGTTGCGTTCGATGCGCGGCAAACGCGGCGCGAAGCCGAGCCAGAACGTGCCGTAAGCGACCAGCGCGAAATACGCCGGCTCGAAGGCGCGCGTGCCGCGAGCGAGAGCGGCGAGGAGCAACAGGCCGATCAGCAGCGGCCACGACAGGCGAATGCGTTCGCGCCAGATCCAAACCAAGGTGCCGGTGATGAAGAAACTCGTCACCCAGATCAAATACATCAGATGTTCCGGCAGCGGCGCGCGCCAGAGCGCGAACCCGCAGGCGCTGGCGATCGCGAGCGCCCATGCGGGCAGGTAGCGCATCGGTCGCAGCATGCCCAGCGCTCCCGCGACCAGGAGCGCGAGATACAAACGTCCTTCGATCGGCAG
>JAGNNB010000384.1 GCA_017990865.1 Lysobacteraceae bacterium | reverse complement strand
GCGCAGAAACGTTTCCTGACACAGATCCTGCGCATCGTCCGGATCGCGCACCAGTTTCAGCACGATATGCCAGCACAGGGTTTGGTGCTCGCGAACCAAGCGCTCGAACGCGCCCGGCTCGCCGCCAAGGACGGCGTCGACGAGGCCGCGGTCATCGGAACGTGTGGGCGTGTCGGTCATCTCTCCGGATGGATACGCGTAGTGGGGTTTCGGTTGCAATGTTTTCGATGCAACCGCGGCGCGAACGGTCGTATCTATCTCATCGAACCGCAGGCGTCGCCGCGACGCCCGCAACGCGAACCCGAATCGACCATCGGACATTCATCATGGAACTGCTGCTCGTCAAACAAGTCATCGTGCCCCTCGCTCTGTTCGCCAGTATCACCATCGCGTTCAAGGCGGTCCTCGACACGATTCTGCGCTATCGCACGCTGAAGGAAGGCATCTCTCAGCCGCTGATGACCGAACTTCTGCAACACGACGCCCGACAGCGGCGTCTGGCGTCTCTGCGCTGGGGCATTTTTCTGGTCGCGATCGGTCTGGCCTTCGCCTTGCTCGAAGCCTTCGGCTGGACGCGGCTGAGCGCGGGCAGTTTCGCCCTGCTCGCCATCGCGACCGGTGCCGGTCAATTGCTGTATTTCCGACTGAGCCAGCGCATCGCCTGATCGCGCGGTCGCGTCTCCGCCGACGCCGCCGATGGTGCGGCTCGGCCTCGATATTTTCAGCGGATTGCCGCATCTCTTTGCATCGCGGCGGTGCGTTGCCCGCGCGTTGCCCGCTCTTTGCCTGCTCGGCTCTGCTCGCCTTCCTTCTCATCGCTTCCCTTCGCATCGCTCGTCGCCTCGCACGCGGCGCGGGCGAATGCACCTCGCATTCGCCGATCTTCCATGGAGACTCTCATGCCTTCCCGATTCCACCGCTCGCTCTCGTCCATGGTCGCTGCCTTCGGCTTTGCGGCGCTCGCCGGTCCTCCTGCCGCCGCGCAAACGGCGCATCCCACGACCACAGAATCGCTTCAGCGCGAAATTCTCGCGATGGACGCGCGCTTGAGCGATGCCTACGACGCCTGCAAGACGCGGCGTTTGTACGATATCTTCAGCCGCGACGCCGAGTTGATCTTCGCCGAACGCGGGCATCTTCGCGGCATCGCCGCGCATGTGGACGAACTACGCCGCAAGGATTGCGCGTTCCGGCGCGAGACCATGGCATCCGCGCAACGGGTCGAAGCCCTGCCCGGCCATACCGGCGCCATCGACGGCGCGATACAGATCGGCGAACAGCGGTTCTGCGCGCGCGCCTCCGACATCTGCGACGGCACATCCACACGATTCGTCGCGATTTGGCATCGCGCGCAAAACGGTTGGAAGATCGTGCGCCTGATCCGCTACGCCTACGCCCCGACGCGCTGACGCGGCCCCCGGCATCTGGTGTACGGCACCCGCCGATTTGATCTCGATCAATGCCGAGGCACCGATGTCCGAAGAGACTCCCGGCTGCCGATGGGGCGAACGGGGGCACGATGGCATTTTTCGAGTGGACGCCGGGATTATCGGTGGGTTTGGACAGCGTCGATCGCCAGCACCGCCTGCTGATCGGCTATATCAACGAGCTGAGCGATGCCGTCGACAACGGGCGCAGCAGCTTGTCGCTGCAGAAAGTGCTCGAGCGTTTGCGCAACTACACCAAGGTCCATTTCGCCTACGAAGAGGCGATGTTCCAAGTGTACCGCTACGAGGAGGCGAGCGATCACGCGTACGCCCACCACGCGTTCGTTCATATGATCGAAGAGTGCGAAACCCGGCAAGCGAAAGGCGAGGCCAGCGTCGCCGCGGATTTGCTGAAGTACCTCAAAACGTGGCTGGCCGAACACATTCTGGTCGAGGACAAGGCCTACGCCGCGGTGCTGGTCGAACGCGGCGCGAAATGACCTGATCGTCGACGCGCGGCGGCCGGGATAGCGTCGATCAGAACATCAGCGTCGATCCGAATCTCAACGCACGAAGCGCGGATCGATCCAGAACGGGCCGCGATCCTGTTCGACCAGCATGCGCGCCGCCTGCGGATGCTGCGGATTGATCAGATAGTTCTGCGACTCCGGCAAAATCGCCGACGGCACCGGCAGCAACAACGCTTCGCCGCCATCCAGCCACTGGTTGCCGAGGCGGCGCGTCGTCGGCTGATTCGCCTGCCACCCGCTCGGCAACTCCGGCGGCGGCGAGCGCAGCGCGCGTTTGCCCACGTCGATCGAAATCAAACGCAATTTGGTCGGCACGGTTTCCACCGTGAGATTCATATGCGCCAACACTTCGACCATCGCCAACGCGGGATGCTCCGCGGCGTACAGCACGCGCCGCGGTTTGCTATGCCAACGGCCGTCGACGAAGGTGCCGCCGAGCCCGGTCAAGCCCGGATACGCCGAAATCCGCCACAGGCGCATCAGAACATTCCGTGCGCGGTGCGCAGCAGCAGTTCCTCGACCAAGCGCGCGCCGGCATCGGTCACCGACAGTTTGTAGGGCGCGACCGCCGCGGCCCCGGGCACATAGGCGCCCGGCGCGTTCAGCCAGGCTTGCGCGGCGGCTTCGTCGCCGAACAAATCCACCGCGAGCGCATGAACGCGCGCGATGCGCACCATCCGCTCGGACTCGTCGGTGGTGAAGCGCATGTTGTCCTGCACGCGGCGACGCAGGGTGCTTTCCGGCGCGATCAAACCGTGATCGATGTCGAGCGAGCGCGTCAATTGCGCGAACGCAGCCGCCGGCAAACCGGCATCGACCGCGCGCACCACATCGGATTCGCAGCGCAAGGATTGATCGAGCAAACGGCCCATACGATCGAATACGGTGGCCTCGGGCGTTTTGGCCGGCGCGACGCGATAAGTCCGACGCGTCTCGGCGACGCGCGAAGCCGGCTTCTGCGCGAGCGCCGATACGGCGCCCGACGCGGACTTTTTCCGCTTCGGCACGGCGGCGACCGCGTTTTTGACGCTGTAGTCGACGCTTGCGGGCGTCTTGAGCTTGCGGGGTTTTGTCGTTGCGCCGGCCATAATTTTCTCCAATTGGAGAAAATATAACACCAAATGAAGGCCAACGGAGCCGGGCCGACGAATGGACGGCGCAGGCATGATCCCGGCGGCACGCGCGCGCATCTCAGCATTCCTGCCCTGCCCCACGAAAGACCGTCCGGGACCGATGCCGCGTCGCCGGGTGCGCTACGCTAGCGGAGCCGTCGCGCGCGACAGCATCTCGCCAGGGACTCAGGCACCTCCAGCAACGGCATCCTGCGATGCCAGAATGCCCGCCCGACCATGCCGAATATGCGACAAACCCACCGCATGCCCCAACCGCCGCATCGGAGCGGCGCGACGTCTGCGTCCACGAGGGCGTTCATGGCATCGTCGATCACGCTCGCGCTCGCATTGGCGTTCACGTTCACACTGGCGCTCGCGCTTCTCGGCGCGATGTTCACGATACCCGCAGCGTTCGCGACGCCGAATGCGAACGCCGTCGAGCAACGCCATCCGCTCGAAATCGAAGCCCTGACCCAGCCGCGCGTGGTCTTGGCGAAATTGCCCGCCGCCCGCAAAGCCCTCGCCGAGGACGACCGCATCGGCGCCGCGAAATTGGCGCTGACCGAAGCCAACGCCTGCCGCGTGATCGCCGACTGGCGCTGCCAACGCCGCGCCGGCTCGGTTGCGATGACAGAAGCCGATCGAACCGCGAGCGTCTACCTGCAAGTGCGCGCGG
>JAGNNB010000383.1 GCA_017990865.1 Lysobacteraceae bacterium | reverse complement strand
CGACGAGGCCGACGTGATCCTGGTGGCAGTGTCGCGCGCGGGCAAAACCCCGACCTGCATCTATCTGGCCCTGCATCACGGCGTGAAAGCGGCGAACTACCCGCTGACCGACGAAGACCTCGAACACGACCGCCTGCCGCCGCGGCTGCGTCCCTACCGCGCCAAATTGTTCGGTCTGACCATCGATCCGACTCGCCTGCAGCAGATTCGACAAGAGCGCCGCGCCAACTCGCGCTATTCCCAGTTGGAGACGTGCAAACGGGAAGTCGCCGCAGCCGAGGCGATGCTGCGCGCCGAGCGCATTCCCACGCTCAGCACCACGCATACCTCGATCGAGGAAATCGCGAGCAAAGTGATGACCACGCTGGGCATTCAGCGCGAAATGTACTGAGGCGGTAGGCGTCGAGGCCGCGTCGCGACGAAGCGGGCGAGGGCGGTGAAGAATTCAGCAAAATACCGGCGGAAGTCGAGCGAAAGTCAGGCACGACGCCCCCGCATCTTCGGCGTGTTTTCGCGATCCGTCAATGCTGCCGGGCAGGCTCGTCTTACCGAAAACGACCGTGTAGGATCGGCCCATGTCCTATGCGATCGCCCGCCCGCGCAGCACGCCCAAACTCAACCGTTTCGCGTGGTTGATGGGGCTGTACGCCGAGAATCACGCACTGCTGTCCCGCGTGTTCCGGCCGGAGGATTTGAACGAGGGCGTCTACACATCGTCGGTGGGCGACGGGCTCGATCTGCGCCTGGACGTGCTGGCGCGGCACGCCTACACCGTCGAGCTGCGGCTGAGCTACGCCTTGATCGACCCCGTGACCGGCGAGCCCGACCCATCGGCGTATTTGCGCCACTACAGCGACACCCGGCAAGTCGAAGCGACGCATTGCTACGTCGGTCGTCGCTGGCAGGACGCGATCGGCCTGTATCCGCCGCCCGCGCGCATCCTCGACCACCGCCTGCGCATGAACACGTTTCTGGGCAAGTGGCTGCACTATCTGAGCGAACGCGGACACGGCATCGGCAGTCTTGCGTATCGCGGGCCGTTGGCCGGCGCCGAACGCGAGGCGATCGATGCGGCCTGCAAAACCAACGATGCGCAGAACGATCGCATTGACGACTCGCTGGCGTTGGACGATCGCTGATCGCGGCGGTCTAAACCGTTCCGACGCATCGGTCGTGATCGACGCGATCTTACGAATTCGATACGCACGAAAACGACGAAGCCCGCTTGCGCGGGCTTCGTCGTTTGCAGAGATGGCGTCCCCACGGGGATTCGAACCCCGGTCGCTACCGTGAAAGGGTAATGTCCTAGGCCTCTAGACGATGGGGACGTCGTGAAACTGTCGAACTGACGAATCGGCCCAGGTGATTCGCAAGTTGGTGGAGCCAGCCGGGATCGAACCGGCGACCTCCTGCATGCCATGCAGGCGCTCTCCCAGCTGAGCTATGGCCCCACTGCTGGAAGCGCGAAAGTGTAGTGGCCGTTCCGCAGTGCGTCAAGCATCGGGATCGAGGTTCTTATCCCCTTTCGTATCCCCCTGGAGATGCCGAGCCCGATGCGTTCGCGAGGGAGGCGAGGCCCTCGATCGACGGCGCGACGGCGGGTCGCGAAAAACGCTGGTGGCGCGGTACTCGATCGATGCCGCGGCCGTTTTCTCGGGTTTTCCGCGCTTTTTCGAGAGAATCGGACGATTCAGAACCACAGCCGCACGCCGCCGACCACGCGGGTTTCGCGGCTGTCGGTGCCGTCGGCATGTTCGCGGCGTTCGTGGACGACGCCGACGTAGGGCGCGAAACGGCGGACGATTTCGTAGCGCAGGCGCAGGCCGGCTTCGAACTTGGAGAGCCCGGCCCCGGTATCGGCATCCGCATCGCGGCGGTCTCTCCATTCGGCCTCGACGACCGGCTGCAGAATCAGGCGATTGGTCAGCAGCACGTCGTATTCGGCCTCGAATCGCGCCGCGCTACGGCCGTTTTCGCCGAGGTAGGCCGTGGCTTCGACCTCGAATTTGTAGGGGGCCAGGCCCTGCACGCCGAGCGCGGCCCAATCGCGTCGGGCGCCGGGGCCGATGTCGTGGCGCACGCCCGCGACGAGATCCCACCAGGGCGCGACGCTGCGCCCGTACAGCGCTTCGATATCGCCCGACGCGAGCCGGCCGTCTTCGCGCTCGCCCTCGCTACGTAGCCAGACGCGCTGCAGATCGCCGCCGACCCAGCCTTGCAGCGACCAGTGCTGGCCGGGTTCGCCGTCGTCCGTCCAGGCTTCGAGGCGGTCCACCACCAGCATCGCGACGATGCGGTCGCCATGCGTGTGTTCGGCGACGAGCGCGGGGAAAGCCTCCGCGCGATCGGCATCGGTGAGTTCGGGAATTGGCGTGACCGGTGTGATCGGCGTGTTTGGGGAATCGGTCGGTGGCGCAGCGTTCGCATCCGTTTGCGGGGCATTCGTGCGGTCGTTCATCGCGTCGTGGCCCGCATGCGCCTCGTGCGATGACGATGGTGCGGGTGCGTTTCGTTCGTGCTGTGCGTCGTGTTGCGCGTGCGCATCGTGTTGCGGCGCCGGTTCCGGCGATGCGGCGAGGGCCGAAGCGACCGTCGTCGACAACAACATCGCGATGCCTGCGCCGAACGCGCGACAGACGCGATAGGCGCATATTCGCGCATGCGCGACGAGGCGAGCGCGAATCCGACGCGGGGGTGTCATTCCGTCACCCGCACTTCGCGCATCATGCCCGACTCCATGTGGTAGAGCAGATGGCAGTGATAAGCCCAACGGCCGAGCGCATCGGCGCGGACGCGATAGCTGCGGCGGCTGCCGGGCGGCATATCGACGGTGTGCTTGCGCAGCATGAATGCGCCGCGTTCGTCTTCCACATCGCTCCACAAGCCATGCAGATGGATCGGATGCGTCATCATCGTGTCGTTCACCAGCACCACGCGCAGACGTTCGCCGTAATTCAGACGCAGCGGCGCGGCGTCGGCGAATTTCAGCCCGTCGAACGACCAGGCGAATTTCTCCATGTGTCCGGTGAGATGCAGCGTGATTTCGCGTCCCGGTTCGCGGCCGTCGGGATCGTCGAATTCGCTGCGCAGATCGGCGTAACGCAGTACGCGGCGGCCGTTATCGCGCAAACCGATGCCGGGGTCGTCGAGTTTCGGCGTCGGCGCCATCGTGCGCATGTCCACCAGCGGATTGCGATCGGTACTTTGCGCATTCGATGCATCGCCGCCGCGCATTTTCGCGCCGCAACCGCCTTCGCCGCCTTTGCCCATGTTCGCGCCGCAGCCGCCTTCCATGCCTTTGCCGGCGGGCGGTGTGTGGCCCATGTCGGCGTGTTTCATTTGGGAATGATCCATGCTTCCGCGATTCATTTGGGAATGATCCATGCCGCCGTGCCCCATATCCGCCATCGTCAGCAAAGGCCGGGCATCGATCGCGGGAATCGGCGCGCGTAAGCCCTCGCGCACCGCCAGCGTGCCGCTGACATAGCCGGTGCGGCCCATGTCCTGCGCGAACACGGTGAAGGCGTCCTGGCCGCGCGGCTCCACCAGAATGTCGTAGGTTTCCGCGGGCGCGATACGGAATTCATCGACGGTCGCGGGATGCACGGGCTGTCCGTCGGCGGCGATCACCGTGAGTTTCAAACCGGGAATGCGCACGTCGAAATAGGTCATCGCGGCGGCGTTGATCACGCGCAGTCGCACGCGTTCGCCCGGCGCGAATACGCCGGTCCAATTGCCGGCCGCGGTCTTGCCGTTCATCAAATAGGTG
>JAGNNB010000031.1 GCA_017990865.1 Lysobacteraceae bacterium | reverse complement strand
ACGGCTTCTTCCCACGCGCGACGCTGGCCTTCGGGCAATTGCGCGCCGATCGCATCGACCACGCAACGCACGTACGCGGATTGGCGACCGTCCTGGGTCAGCGGCTTCTGCGCTTTGGTCTGATCGAAGGCTTGCGCGCCGAGTTGGTCGAGCTGCTGCTGCGACACCGCGCCGACGTATTGTTTGCGCCCCGTCGACGAGGTGGTGGTCGCGCAGCCGGCCACGGTCGCGGCCACGGCGGCGCCGAACAGCGCGTTCCGGAGATGGCGAATGGACATGGCGGGCTCCCTGGCTCGTAAGGGGGCGTGTAGCGTTACACGCTGGCGTGCGTTGTCAACCGGGGTGGTGAATTTTTTCGACACCCGACAGCGGCTTTTTCCCTCGCGCGGGTCGAACGTTCATCGTTTTTACGCGAAGTGAACGAAATTCTTACGATTCCGAAACGCGCGCCGCCGCAGAGGGTGTTGCGGTCGACAGCGCCGCCAGTGCGTTCTCATCGCGGCATCGCCGCCGCCGCGCGAACGGCCGGCGGCGACGGTGACCGTGACGAACGAAGATGCGCGGACTCACACGTCGAGATTCGCCACCTTCAGCGCGTTGTCTTCGATGAATTCGCGGCGCGGTTCGACCACATCGCCCATCAGCGTCGAGAAGATTTGATCGGCGGCGACGGCGTCTTCGATGCGCACCTGCAGCAAACGGCGGGTGTCCGGATTGACCGTGGTCTCCCACAATTGCTCCGGATTCATTTCGCCGAGGCCTTTGAAGCGCTGGATTTGGCGGCCTTTTTTCGCTTCTTCCAGCAACCACGCGTAGGCGTCGGCGAAGCGCGCGACGGGCTCTTCGCGATTGCCGCGCACGATCTTCGCGCCGTCGCGCAACAAGCCGTGCAGCATGGCGGCGGCTTCGCGCAGCGGGCGCAGTTCGCCGAGTTCGAAGCTCGACAGCGGCAATATCTGCAGCGCGGTCTCGCCCATGTGCGTGCGTTCCACGCGCAAGGCCGCGGGCTGTGCGTCGCCGCCCGCTTGCGCGAAGACGCGGAAACGCGGACGACCCAGACCGGTGCGATTGAGCCGGGCTTCCAGGGCGTCGAGTTCGGCGCGATCGTCGGTGTTGCGCGCGAGCGACGCGGCGTCGAGCGGCGTGAAGTCGATCAGCGCTTCGAGCAACGCCGGGTCGTAGCGATACGCGTTGCGGGCGATCGCGTCGCGCGCGCCGGCGAACGCCAGCAGCAATTTTTCCAGATTCGCGCCTTCGATCGGCAGCTCGCCTTCGGCCGGCACTAGCTTGGCGTTGTCCACCGCGTTGTTCGCCAGATATTGGTCCAGCGCCGCGTCGTCCTTCAGATACAGCTCGTTCTTGCCCTGCTTGATTTTGTACAGCGGCGGCAAGCCGATGTAGATGTGGCCGCGCTCGATCAACTCGGGCATCTGCCGGTAGAAGAACGTCAACAGCAGCGTACGGATGTGCGAGCCGTCGACGTCGGCGTCGGTCATGATGATGATGCGGTGATAGCGCAGTTTGTCGGCGTTGTATTCGTCGCGGCCGATGCCGGTGCCCAGCGCGGTGATCAAGGTGCCGACTTCGGCGGACGCCAGCATGCGATCGAAGCGCGCGCGTTCGACGTTGAGGATTTTGCCGCGGAGCGGCAGCACCGCTTGGTTCTTGCGGTTGCGGCCTTGCTTCGCCGAGCCGCCCGCCGAGTCGCCCTCGACGATGAACAGTTCGGACAACGCCGGGTCTTTTTCCTGGCAATCGGCCAATTTGCCGGGCAAACCGGCGATGTCGAGCGCGCCCTTGCGGCGGGTCAGGTCGCGCGCTTTGCGGGCCGCTTCACGCGCGCGCGCGGCGTCGACGATCTTGCCGGTGATCGCGCGGGCTTCGTTCGGGTGTTCCTGCAGGAATTCTTCCAAGCGCGCGCCGAAGGTGCTTTCCACCACCGGACGCACTTCGGAGCTGACCAGTTTTTCCTTGGTCTGCGACGAGAAGCTGGGGTCAGGCACCTTCACCGACAGCACCGCGATCAAGCCTTCGCGCATGTCGTCGCCGGTCAGCGTGACCTTGGCCTGCTTGGCGATGCCGTTGTTTTCGATGTAATGGGTCAGCGTGCGCGTGAGCGCGGCGCGGAAACCGATGAGATGCGTGCCGCCGTCCTTCTGCGGGATGTTGTTGGTGAAGCAGAACATCGTTTCCTGGTAGGCGTCGGTCCATTGCAGAGCGACGTCGACCACGATGCCGTTCATTTCGCCGCTGACGGAAATGACGTTCGGGTGCAGCGGCGTTTTCAGTTGCGCCAGATGTTCGACGAACGAGCGGATACCGCCTTCGTACTGGAACACATCGCGGCGCGTCTCGCCGCGTTCGTCCGGGCGCTCGTCGATCAAGGTGATCTTCACGCCGGAATTGAGGAACGACAATTCGCGCAGACGCTTGGCGAGGATGTCGTAATGGAACTCGACGTCGGTGAAAATCTCGACCGACGGCTTGAAGCGCAGGCGCGTGCCGCGCTTGTCGGAAGGCTCCAACTGCTTGAGCGGATACTGCGGCTCGCCGAGCGCGTATTCCTGTTCGTAGTGATGGCCGTCGCGCCAGATCTCCAGCCACAGATGTTCGGAGAGCGCGTTCACCACCGACACGCCGACGCCGTGCAGACCGCCGGAGACCTTGTAGCTGTTGTCGTCGAACTTGCCGCCGGCGTGCAGCACGGTGAGGATGACTTCCGCCGCGGAAACGCCTTCTTCCTTGTGGATATCGACCGGGATGCCGCGGCCGTTATCGGACACCGAACAGGAGCCGTCCTGGTGCAGCGTGACGACGATCTCGTCGGCGTGGCCGGCGAGGGCCTCGTCCACCGAGTTGTCCACCACTTCGAACACCATGTGGTGCAAACCGGTGCCGTCGTGAACGTCGCCGATGTACATGCCGGGACGTTTGCGGACCGCTTCCAGGCCGCGCAGAACGGTGATCTTGCTGGAGTCGTAGGTGTTGTTGGGGCCAGGCGTTTGCTGAGTTTCGTCGGTCATTCGTATTGTTCGGCTGTGCGTGCGGAACGGCCGCTGCGCGCGGCGATTTTCCGCGACACATTAGCTATTGGGTTCGGTGCGCGATTATAGCGCTTCGGGCGCCTCTCCGGCCGTTTGCGCACGCTCCGATGGCCTCGCGCGCCCCGGCCGTTCGGGGCGCGGATTCCGCGCGTTGTCTGCCCGTTCCTGCGACTACGGCTGGCCGGCCGCGCGCGGCGCCGACACGCGCATCATTGCGCACGCGCCGTCGATGCGACCGAAGGCTGAAGGTTGTTGTTGGGGGTCGCCAGCCCTTTCTGCTGCTGTTCTTCCATCGCCGCGACCGCTTTCTGGGTGGATTCCTCGACCGGCGTTTTCACCGCCGTTTCCAACGGCACCATCACGCGTTTGCTCGCCGGATCCGTCGGGTTGCCTTCGATCGCGATCAACGTGTCGCCCGATTTGTTCAAGAACACGCCGTTGATGTGGTCGAGCGGAGGCGGCCCCGTCATGGCAGCGGCGGTCACGGCGGCGGCGGCGCGCGCGCGATCGTTCTCGCTCATGTTGCCCGAGGGGATATTCGTTTTCGCCGGGTCCGCCATCGCGTTCCACGCTTCGCTGTACATCGGGAAAGCGGGGTGCGTATGCGCGGACATCGGCAGGGTGTCGGCCACACGGTCGCTCGGCACCATCTCGATCGGGTACATGCCGATCGGCGTGCCATAGGCGTCCGTCGCCATCACTTTTTCGGTTTCCAGCGGCGGCGCGGGTTCAGTTTTCTCCACCGGAGCAAACAATCCGGCTTCGCATCTCGCCTCGCGCAATTCGGTGATGTGCTGATGCGTACTGTTGCTGGGGGCGCTTTCGGGCGACGAGACTTCGACGGGGCTGGGATGGTATGTGCATGTTGCTTCCTGCCCGTCTTTGGGGTCGTACAAATTGCCGACGGTGGCCCACGAATCGGGCGTCGGCGCCGGTTCGGGACTTGCGGCGCGATAGCGGGTGTTTTCGGCGAGGCTCGAATCCATCGGCCTGGAATCAAGCGTCGGCGGTTCTGCGATTCGCCCGCCGCGCTCCCTGAATTCATCGTTGTCGTACAGGTACGGCCCCGGGCTGTGCATGTGCGAATCGTGGATCACGTTGGTGCTGCCCAAACCAAGATTCGTGTCTACGGGATTGAGGGTCAACAGCGGCTTCTCGAAGTCCACCAAATCGTTGATGTAGTTCTTGGCCATGTTGGTGTAACGCACGCCCAAACCATTCGCGTAGTACCCGTCGCCGACGTCGGCGTGCGCACCCGGAACCACGATATTCGCGCGCGTCCCATCTTCGCTCAGGCCTTCCTTGATATGTTCGGTACCGATGAAGGCCCGTCTGGTCTCATCGCGAGCGGTCAGTTGCACTCCTCCAACCACCGTCGGAGCGACGCCATAGGGCACACCGCCGCTGAAGAATCCGCCGTCCTTGAGATCGCCTTCGGAGACCGGGTCGATCGCGATAAGCGATTGCTTCACTTCATCGCCCGCGGCGATGGCCGGTTCGGGTTGTTTGAACGTGACGGTACCCGCTTTGACCAGGCCATCGCCCGTGATTTCGTATGTGATGTCCTTGGGATCGTGGATCCCGCGCTCATGCACCAGATGCCCGAGCAGAACCGCTTCCTCCGCGCCGCGGCTGAAGCCCATGGAGGCGAGGCTGATTTCCGCACCGGGATTTTCGTCTCTCCATGCGGCGGCTTGTTTACAGAATTCCACATACATGGTTTCGGCGCGATCCGCGGCCGAATAGCCTTCCGCACCATCCCACATATTGTCGTCGGCCCTGGTCTGCGTTCCAGTGACATAAGCGGCGGCGATGCGGCCGTTGCCGTACCCCGCTTCGATTTGGTCGTCGAGCTGCTCGTAGATCTGCGCGACGCCCGTGGGTGCGAAATTCGGATCGTGCGTGTCGTTCCCCGTCCCGTCGAGAACGGCGAAGAAGACGAAGGCGTTGGGGTCGTCCTTGCCGGCCAGAACAGGCACCTGCAAGTCGGCCAGTTTGCGCTCTCCGGCTTCGATCAGCGCAACATCGTCGGGGTTGACCGCCGCATAAGGGGTGCCGTCCAAAGTCGACTTTCTTCCCGTTTCGGGATCGATCACGTATTCGTGACCGTGCACCAGCTCAGCCGGCAGTACGCTGCGGGTTTCGTCTTGAGTCGTCATCTGTCGGTCCTCTTCCCGGTCGCGCGGTCGTCGAAATGCGCATTGGCAGCAGGATCCCCCGCTCGATCATAGCCTGCGCGCGGGTTTCAAAGTCAATGGCGCGAGCCGCGCCGTCTCACGCCAACGCCGGCAACGCGATGCGAATACGCAAGCCGCCCAGATCGGGCGACGCATCCAACTTGATCGTGCCGCGATGCAGCGCCAGCGCTTCGCGCACGATCGCCAGCCCGAGCCCGCTGCCTTCCACGCCGCTGCCCGGTTCGCGATGGAAGCGCTCGAAAATGCGCTCGCGCGCTTCCGGCGGCACGCCCGGTCCGCTGTCTTCCACGCACAGCGTCGCCCACGAGGCTTGCAGCCGATCGGGTTCGATCCGCCCGGATTCGACATCGAGCGCAACGCGTACGCGGCCGCCTTCGGAGGTGTAGCGCAGCGCGTTGTCGATCACATTGCGCACCAACGATTCCAGCGCCGGTCCGTCGCCGAGGACGCGCGCCGCGGCGACATGCGCGTCCAACGCGATACGACGCACGTCGGCGAGCGCGCGCAAGGCCTCGATTTGTTGGCACACGATGAGGTCGAGTTCGATCGGCACCGCCGCCGATATCGCGGCGTCGGGCTCGAGACGGTTGAGCGTCAGCAATTGCGCGACCAATCGCTCGATGCGTTCGATGCCGGCGTCCAATCGCAATCGCGACTCTTCCGCTTCTTCCGCGTCGCGCGCGCTGTGCAGATTGTGCGCATGCACCTTGAGCGCGGCGATCGGCGTGCGCAACTCGTGCGCGGCATCTGCGACGAAACGGCGTTCCCGGGCCATCGCCGTTTGCAAACGCGCCAACAGGCTGTTGACCGCGACCACGAGCCGCTCGATCTCTTTCGGCACGCGCTCCAAACGCAGCGGCGACATCCGCTCGGGCGCGCGTTCACCGATCTCGGCCGATACTCTGCGCAAATCGCGCAACGACCACGTGACGATCCACCACACCAACGCCGCCAGCACGGGCAAGGCGACCAACAACGGCAGCAGGGTGCCGAACGCGATCTCTTCGGCGATCTCGGCGCGGATATCCGACGCTTCCCCGGTCTGGTACCAAAAGCCGTTGCGCGAGCGCATCGTGAACGTGCGCCATTGCCGGCCGTCGATCGTGCGATCGGCGTAACCCGACCGCAGCGGCGCCAACGGCTGCAGGGGACCGCTTTGCGAGCGCACCAACAACCGCCCTTCGCGGTCGCGGACCTGAAAGGCGAGTTTGGTTTCGTAAGCGTGACCGTCGGGGAACGCGAGCTCGGTCCCCTTGCCTTCGGCTTCGGCTTCGCCGTGCCAGACCTCGATCACCAACGCTTCGCCGAGCGCGCGTTTGGGGATGTCCTGCAACGAACCGTCGACGAGGCTACTCAAGACGCGCGCTGAGTGCGCGAGCTTGGCGTCGAACAATTCGCTCGCTTCTTGCAAGCCGACGCGGTAGCTGAATCCGGCAGCGATGACCGTCACCAAGGACACGGTGCCGATCAGCGAGACCAACATCAGTCGACGAATCGAGGTCATGCCGGAGTCATAACGGAGATTGTCTCGACATCAGGGCGCGACGCGGCCGTCGTCTTTGTCCGCGGCCGCTTGGCCGGCGGCGATGCGTTCGTCCAGACTGTAGCCGACGCCGCGCACGGTGCGGATCAGCGCCGGCGGCAATTTCCGCCGCAGATGGTGGATATGCACGTCCAGCGCATTGCTGGCCACGTCCTCGTCCCAGCCGTACAGGCGCTGCTGCACGGATTCGCGCGAGACGATGCGTCCCGGGCTTTCCATCAACATCCGCAGCAACGCGAATTCGCGGCGCGGCAGATCGATGTTGCGCCCCTGCCAGCGCAGCGCCAGATTGGCCGGATCCAGTTCCAACGCGCCGCAACACAGGGTCGGATTGGCGCGGCCCTGACTGCGACGCAGCAGCGCGCGCACGCGGGCGATGAGTTCGTGAGTGTCGAAGGGTTTGCCTAGGTAATCGTCGGCGCCCACATCCAAACCGAGCGTGCGGTCGGCGGCGCGTTCGCGCGCGCTCAGCACCAGAATCGGCACCGACGCGCCGTGACGACGCGCGGCGCGGATGACTTCGATGCCGTCCATCCGCGGCAGGCCCAGATCGAGCACGACCAGATCGATTTCGCTGCGCTCGATGTCGTCGCGGATGGCGTTGAGCGCGGACGCGCCGTCGTGCAGCCAGTCCACGCTGTAGGCCGCACGACGCAGGGCCGTGCGGATGCCCTCGCCCAAGGAAACGTCGTCTTCCACCAACAATACGCGCATGCGCGCAGTGTGCGGCGGCGCTTAGTGCTTCGCAAGCTCCGCGCGGACTTTGCCGAGCATCGCCTGCGCCTCTTTGCGTCGGCCTTGATCGGCGGTTTCGCGGCCGGGGCGCGGCGGCGCGGCGATGGCTTTTTCCAGCGCGGCGGCGGCGGCTTTGTGTTCGCCCTGTTCGTGCAGGAAATCGGCGTAGAAATAATTCGCGTCGATGCCGTTGGGGTCGATCTGCAGCGCTTTCTTCAGCAGTTGCCGCGCCTTGTCGTCGTCGCCGAAACCGATCGGCCAACCGGGCACTTGGTAGTACAGCGAGCCCAAGCTGGTGTAGGCCGAACCCGACAGCGCGTTCGGTTCGATCGCGATGGCCTGTTCGAAATCCTTGCGCGCCTGCTTGACCAAGCCGAGCGCGCCGACCCCGCCTTTTTCGCCGGCCCAACTGGACAGCACGATGCCTTCCCAGATCAACGCGCCGGCATCTTTCGGGTGCGCTTTTCGCGCGGTTTCGACGCGTTTGGACAGCGTTTCGAGCGCAGCGGCGCGCTGGGCTTTGGGCGTCTTGTACATGATCTCGGCCCACTGGTCCTGCACCGCGCCGACATCGGCGGGCAAACTGGGATCGGCGGCGAAGACGATGCCCGACAGGCTCAAGCCGGCGATCAATGCGAGCGACGAAAATCGGTGTTGGATGGACAGAATCATTGCGGAGCCTCCACGGGCGAAGACGGAACTGAAGCGGATTGAACTGAAGCGGGCGGAACGGACGGCGACGACGCGGCATGGCGGCGCACCACAGGCAATTGGGTTTTCAGGTTGCGATCGATCAATCCGGGCAGCAGCGCGTTGAGGCGCACGAACAAGGCTTCGGGCCAGCCCAGTTGTTTGCGCGCGGTGCCGCGTTCGATCGCGGCGCGCAACGCGGCGGCCACCGCCTCGGGCGCATCTTCGGCGGTCTTCAATTCGCGATTCATCGCCACCACGGCGGCGCTGTTGAAATCGGTGCGCGTCGCGCGCGGCGCGAGGTATTGGAAGCGGATTGGCGTATCGGCGTATTCGCGATGCAGCCCTTCGATCAGACCGCGCAATCCGTACTTGCTCGCGCTGTAGCCGGCGAAGCCTGGGAACGCCAGCGCGCCGAACGTGGAACCGACCGCGACCACCGCGGCCGGCGCCTGCGCGCTCGCTTTCGCGCGCAACGTCGGCAACAAGGCGCGGATCAACAACATCGGCGCGGTCAAATTCGTACGCAGCATGCGTTCCAGCGCGTCGTCGCTTTGCGCCTCGAACAACCCGAACGCCGCCTGCGCGTGGGCCAGCACCAGCACCGATGCGTTCTCGGCGCTTGCGCGCGCGACGATCGCGGCGCGGTCGTCGGCTTCGGCGACATCGGCCACCAGTGCCATGACGGCGCCCTGCGGATGCGTTTGAACCACGCGCTGCAGGCGTGCGGCATCGCGACCGATGGCGAGCACGCGCGCGCCGGCGGCGACGAATTCGGCGGTCAACGCCGCGCCGATACCGCCGGAGGCGCCGGTGAGTACGACGGTGCGCCCGCGCAGATCGAGCGCGCTCATGCGGCCTCCGCGGCGAGACGGGGCAACGCGTCGTTGGCGGCGGGCGCCTCGTCGCGCAGGCCGCGGAAGACATCGCCGTACAAGCGATAGAACCGGCGCGCGGCATGCACCACGGCGGCGCGGTCGTCGGCATCGTCCAGACGGTTCATCAACGTCTCGTAGAAACCGGTGTGTTCGATATCGAGTTCGCCATGCGAACGCAGATACGAGAAGGCATTGCGCGGCAGACTCAAACCGTGTTCGATCGCTTCCGCGACGCGCGTGGCGAGCGCGACGCTGGTGCCTTCCAGCACCAGCACCATGCCGAAGAAACCGACCGGGTTGCCGCGGGCGATGGTGTCGTAGGCGTAAGCGACCATCATTTCGGTGGCGAACGCAGGCGTCGCGTTCGCGGCGGTCTCGCGATCGCCGCCGCAGGCGACGATGTCGTCGAGAATCCATTCCTGATGGCCCATCTCTTCCTCGATGTACTCGCCGATCGCGCTGCGCAGCCATTCCAAGCGCGCCGGCAAGCGCGCGCCGCAGGCCATCAACAGCGGCACGGTATGGCGCACGTGATGGTAGGCCTGGGTGAGGAAGGCGATGTAGTCGAGCGGCGCGATCCGTCCGTCGAGCGCATCGCGGATGATCGGCACCGATAACAGCGCGTCGCGTTCGGTGCCGGTGGCGGCGATCAGGTCGTCGTGAAAACTCATGCGGTCGTCTCGTAGCGTGTTTCGTGGGGTGTGTCGTTGGATGCGTCGTGGCGCGCGTCGTGGTCGGCGACGCGGGCGATGGCGAACGGCGCGGCTTCGTCGGCGTAACGCGCGGCGATCGCATCGGCGTACTGCTGCGCGATGGCGTCGCGGCGCACACGTCCGTTCGGCGTGAGCAATCCGTTCTCGACCGCGAACGGTGCATCGGCGCGCACGTAATCGCTCACTTGCGCGTAGTCGGGCAGACCGCGGTTGATCTCGACCAGCGCGCGACGGATGGCCGCGTCGTCGGTATCGGCGCGGCGCAGGCTCAGCACCGCGACGTTGTGCGGACGCGCTTCGCCCAACACGATGGCCTGCGCGAACAACGGGTGCTGTAGCACTTCGGTTTCCACCCATTCGGGCGACACGTTGCGACCGTATGCGGTGATGAACATGTGCTTGCGGCGGCCAGTGACATGCACGAAGCCGTCGTCGTCGATGCGGCCGAGATCGCCGGTGGCGATCGGCCCCGGCGGCAGGTCGTCGCCATCGAGATAGCCGAGGCAGCGCACGCCATCGACCCACAACGCCTCGTCGCGCACGAACACGCGCGCATGCGACAACGGCCGACCGACGCTGCCGGGACGCAACGCTTCGGGACGATTCAAGCAGACCACCGACGCGCATTCGGTCAGGCCGTAGCCTTCGTACACCGGCAAACCCACCGCCGCCGCGCGCGCGAGCAAACCCTCACCCACGCGCCCGCCGCCGACGGCGACGAAGCGCAACGACAACGGCAAGGCGTGGCCTTGTTCTGCCGCCATCGTCAGCGCCAACAGCAATTGCGGAAACACGATGACGCTTTCGGGGCGATAGCGATGCAGGCAACGCAGCAACGCGGCGATATCGAGCCCGGCCGCGCCGCTGTAGCCGATCTCGGTCAGCGACGGCACCGCGATCTCCGCATCGGTCAACCATGCCGCATACACGCCCGCGATGTTTTCCAGCAGCGTGGAGAGCGGCATCAAACACAGATGACGACGCGGACGCAGCGATGCGGTGGCTTCGGTCAGCGAAGTCGCGACGCGCAGCATCGACGATGCGTTCAAGCACACGCCTTTCGCCTGCGCGGTGGTGCCGGAGGTGTAGGTGATGCAAGCCGTGCCGGTGGGCAGCGCGACGGTCGCGGGTTCGAGACGTGTGGCGCGCAGGCCAGAGGTCAACGATATCGCGCCCGGCAGCGCCATCGTTTCGGCCGCGACCACGGCCTCCGCGCCGCTGGCGCGTAACGCATGCTCGGTTTGCGCGGGCGTGAAGAAGGTCGGCAGCGGAATATGCGCGCCTTCGATGCGGCGCAGCGCCAGATCAAGAATCAACCACGGCGCACCGTTATCCAAACGGCTGGCGACGCGCCGCAAGCCCGCCTGCGTCAACGCATCGGCGCAGCGCGCGACGGCATCGGCGAGCGAGCGCGCATCGTATTCGCCGTCGGCGGACAGCACGCGCAACGACGACGATGGCAAGGCATCGAACATCGCGTCGAATGTGATGTCGGACGCCGCATCTGGTGTCGAATGGGACGCCTTCGGATGCGACGCCTCCGGTGTACTTCGCTGCGTCATGCCGATGCCGCGCACGATGCGCTCAACGGCAGCGATAACCACCAACCGCGTTCGGCGGGGTCCGCGGCGTCGGCACGGCGCTGCAAATAGGCGAAACCGGACGCGAGATCGCCGCTCAACACCATGGGTTTGGCGTCGTAGTAGCGACCCCATTGATTATCGCTGTCCTGCACGCGCGCTGGATCCGCGGGCGCCAGCGGCACGGTCTGCAGATACAGCCGATCGAAAGTGTTGCGCAGTTGCCGCGTCGCCGCGAACAACACCCAACGCAGGCCTTCGGCATGCAGCAGGCCAGTCAAGCGCACGATCACTTCGCGCGCGTCGCCGGGCGTGCGCGACGCGAAATTGCCCACTTCGACCACGCGTTCGCGCGGTATCGGCGTGCGCTGGGCGCGCGCGATTTCGGACTCGGCATCGGCGTCAAGATAACGCTCGACGAACAAACGCCCTTCGCGCGCGTAGCGAAGCCCCACCACCGCGCGCAATTCGCGCGCTTCGTCGCGGAAGGCGATCAAATGCGGCAGAAAGCTGCGCAGCTCCGCACCGTAGCGTTCGCGATAGACGGCGGCGACGAACGCTTCCGCTTCGGCGCGATCGGGATGATCGGATTCGACGCGCTCGGAGTGCAATCGGCGCACGGCGGACGTCGAATTCGAGGTCGGGAAGATGTTCGAGGATGAGGCGAGCATGGGACGCATGCTCGTCGGTCTCGATTAAATCTCGATTAGCCGGTTGTTACCCGCATGTAAGCATGCGATTAAACAAGCGTTAGTTCGCGGGTACGGCCTTCGCGGGTCAGATGCCGCGCCAAGGCGACATCAGCGCAGTACGAATGCGGCACGAGCGCTGCGAGGATGTGACTCCGTCCGCGGTTTTCGTTCCATGTGGAGCATCGCCATGCCCATGCGATCGCGCGCGGCGCGATCGTCGTTTTCTGTTGTGGCGAGCCGAAACAGAAAATGAGAGCCCGCATGCCGGCGGCAAGGCGAGCCGCCCTGCCACCCGCGCTGCGGTCGCCGAGGATGCGGCTCAGCGGGAGGGCGCGGCGACCGTGGGCACGTCTTGCTGCGGCGTGGGCGTGCGCTGTGCCCGCGCATTCTCGTCCAGGGCGACTTCGACGCGTTTGCTCGATTCCTGCACCGGCGTATTCATGGCTTGATCCAGCGGCACCGACTTCAGTTTCTGCGTCGGGTCGTTGACGCCGCCTTCCATCGCGATCACGCCGTCAGCCTTGCGGTTGTACAGCACGACATCGATCTTTCTGAGCGGGTCCGGCCCTTCCACGGCGGTGGCGGTCAACGCTGCGGCGACACGGCTGCGCTGACCCTCGTCCAGGCTGTTGGGCGGAATATTCGGCGATTTTTCGATGCCCTGCAGCGCCTGCCGGTAGATCTGATTGCCGGGGTGCCCGGGTTCCACGACGGTCGGCGGCGCACCGTTGTTCGGTTGCAGTTCCGCCCGATTGGGCGCCGGCGTGCCGGGAGCGGGTGCGATCGGCAAAGCGCGGTATTCCAGGCCCTGGGTGAGCTTCGGATCCACCGGTTCGCGCCGACGTTCCTCCGCCGTCGGCACCGCGGGCACCATCGCACCGCCATGCGGCCCGCCTTGGTATTCGTAACGTGTCGCGCCCAGTTGGGTGTTCACATCGCGAACGCCGTCCCTGTCGAAACCCATGCGGGTGTAGATCCAGGAGTTGTGGCGTTCGGAATCGTGGATGACGTTGCTGCTTTGCGCCGTCAAGCCCTGCGCCTCGGGGCGCAGCGTGAGCAGCGGTGTGGGGTTGTCCACCAGGCCGTTGAGGTATTGCTTGGCGATATTGGTGTTGCGGGTGCCCAAGCCGTTCGCGAAATAGCCGTCGCCGATGTCGCTGTGCGCGCCGGGAACGGTGATGTTGAGCGAGCGATTGTTGTCGCTGAACCCGGCCGGCAAATGCGGCGTCCCGACGAACTGGTCGCGGGTCTCGTCGCGAGCGGTGATCTGCAGGGCGGACACGACGGACGGCGGCAGGCGACGATCGTAATTGCGCGGGTCGCCGGTCGCGACCGGGTCCTCCAGCAAGGCGGCCTGTTTGACTTGGCCCGGCTCCACCAGCGGCGGTTTGGTGTATTCGACGCTGGTGATCAAGCCGTCGTGGGTGAACTTGTACTTGGCGCCGGACGGGTCCTGAATGCCGCGTTCGTCGACGATCCGGGTGAAATAAGCCGCCTCTTCCGCGCCGCGGCTGAAACCGATCGCGGCGACGCGGATATCCGCATTGGGGTTTTCCTTCAGCCAGCGGGCCGATTGTTCCGTGAACTGCCGGTACATGTATTCGGCGCGTTCTTCGAAGGTATGCCCGGTCGCTGCGTCCCAATTGCCGTAGGACTTCGTCCCCGGCCCGGTGACGTAACCGGAGGCGACGTTGGTGACCCCGCCGGCGCGTTGTTGCTGGATTTCTTGATGAATCTGCGCAACGCCCGTCCGCGCGCCTTTCGACACGTCGTTCATGTCGTTGCCGGTACCGTCCAGCACGGCGACGAACAAACGTTCGTTGGGTCGGTCGCTGCTCACCAGCGCCGGGACCTGCATTTGGCCCAGTTGGCGGTTGGCGTCGGCGTAGGCCCTCAGATCGGCCTGTGTGGCCAAGGCCACTTCGACATCGTCTTTCTTGATCGGCCGGCCTCGCTCGTCCACCAGTACCGGGCGGCCCGGTACGACGTCGCCATCATTGTTCGGCATGTTCGGAA
>JAGNNB010000382.1 GCA_017990865.1 Lysobacteraceae bacterium | reverse complement strand
GTCCTTGCTCGGGCGGTACAGCACGGCGATCTTGCCGATCTTCTGCACCAGCGCGGCGCCGCTGCGCGCGGCCAATTCGCCGATCATCGCTTCGCGGCTATCGCGGTCGTCGCCGGCGATCTTCACCTTGATCAACTCGTGATGCTCCAACGCGCCGTCCACCTCGGCGATCACCGCGTCGGTCACGCCCTTGGCGCCTACTTGCAGCAAAGCTTTCAGGCCGTGGGCCTGACCGCGCAGGAAGCGACTTTGAGCGTTGGTGAGCGCGATAGGCATGGGCGAAGCGGGAAGCGGAGTGGCTCGCAGGGTATCATGAGCGACCGCGGCTTCGGCCGACGCGACCCGCCGGTACCGCGAGCATTCGGCCGCGCCACCGCCTCTTTTCCGCCTCGTCTTTCGTATCTCCCCAAGACACCTCCCCGCATGACCCGCAGCAAGAGCAGCCACCGCTGGCTCAAGGAGCATTTCTCCGACCCCTACGTCAAAAAGGCGCAGGCGGAGGGCTTGCGCTCGCGTGCGGCGTACAAGCTGGAAGAACTGGTCGAGCGCGACCGGCTGCTCAAGCCGGGCATGGTGGTGGTGGACCTGGGCGCGGCGCCCGGCGGCTGGTCGCAATGGGTCCGTCAGGCGATGGGCGACAGTGGCCGAGTCTTGGCGCTGGATATTCTGGAGATGCCCGGCTTGGCGGGGGTGGAGTTTCTTCACGGCGACTTCAGGGAGGATGCGGTCCTATCGGCGCTGGAAACCTTGCTCGGCGACCAAGCGGTGGACCTTGTCCTCTCCGACATGGCCCCCAATATGAGCGGGGTGGATGCGGTGGACCAACCGCGGGCCATGCACTTGGCGGAACTGGCGATGGACTTCGCCGACCGTCACCTGCGGCCCGAGGGCAGTTTCCTCATCAAGCTGTTCCAAGGCGCGGGTTTCGACGACTACGTCCGGGAATTGCGCAAGCGTTACGCCCGGGTCGCCATCCGTAAGCCGGCGGCCTCGAGAAAACGTTCGCCCGAGGTCTACGCGATGGCTCAGGGCAAACGCGCCGTTCCGCTCGCTTGAAGCGATGCGGCCCAGCGGGCAGGGCAAGGCCGAGTTTGCGGGCCGGGCCACAGCAATAGATATCGCGATGCGGTAAGGTCGGCGTTGGTAGCCGTCGTCTCAACGACCCCGAAAGGGCAGGCCCCGCCGGGGCCGGTAGCGAAAAGGTGAGTGTCTTGGGCAAAAATCTACTGCTGTGGGTGGTCGTCGCCATCGTCCTGATGATGGTGTTCCGGAGCTTCAGCCCCAGCTTGCAGGCCGGGTCGGAAACGCTGACCTACGACGAATTCGTCCGCCAAGTCCGCGACGACCGGGTGGAGAAGGTCGTCATCGAAGAAGACGGCACCACCATCCACGGCGTCCGCAAAGACAAAAGCCGCTTCATCACCTTCACCCCGGGCGATCGCGAACTGGTCAACGACCTGCTGAACCGCAAGGTCGAAATCGTGCAGAGCCCGCCGTCCTCCGGCCGCGGCATCCTGCTCAGCCTGCTGTTCAACCTGCTGCCGATCGCGCTGCTGATCGGGGTCTGGTTGTACTTCATGCGGCAAATGCAGCAGGGCGGCAGCAAGGGCGCGATGTCTTTCGGCCGCTCGCGCGCCAAATTGCTCAACGAAGATCAGACCAAGGCCACCTTCGCCGACGTCGCCGGCTGCGACGAAGCGAAAGAGGAAGTGGCCGAATTGGTCGAGTTCTTGCGGGACCCCGGCAAGTTCCAGAAGCTGGGCGGCAAGATTCCGCGCGGCGTGCTGATGGTCGGCCCGCCGGGCACCGGCAAAACCCTGCTCGCCAAAGCCATCGCCGGCGAGGCGCGGGTGCCGTTCTTCAGCATCTCGGGTTCCGATTTCGTCGAAATGTTCGTCGGCGTCGGCGCCAGCCGCGTGCGCGACATGTTCGAGCAAGCCAAGAAGCACGCGCCCTGCATCATCTTCATCGACGAAATCGACGCGGTCGGTCGCCATCGCGGCGCCGGTCTGGGCGGCGGTCACGACGAACGCGAGCAGACCCTCAATCAGTTGCTGGTCGAGATGGACGGTTTCGAAGGCGGCGAAGGCGTGATCGTGATCGCCGCGACCAACCGCCCCGATGTGCTGGATCCGGCGCTGCTGCGTCCGGGCCGTTTCGACCGTCAGGTGATGGTCGGCTTGCCCGACGTGCGCGGCCGCGAGCAAATCCTCAAGGTGCACATGCGCAAAGTGCCGTTGGCCGACGATGTCGAGCCGATGGTGGTCGCGCGCGGCACGCCGGGTTTCTCGGGTGCGGACTTGGCGAATCTGGTCAACGAAGCGGCGCTGTTCGCCGCGCGCGAAAACGGCAAAGAAGTGCGCATGGATCATTTCGATCGCGCGCGCGACAAGATCATCATGGGCACCGAGCGGCGTTCGCTGGCGATGAGCGAATCCGAAAAGACGCTCACCGCCTACCACGAAGCCGGTCACGCCATCGTCGGTCGCGTGGTGCCCGAGCACGACCCGGTCTACAAAGTCACGATCATCCCGCGCGATCGCGCGCTGGGCGTGACTGTCTATTTGCCGGAAGGCGACAAGTACAGCATGAACCGCACCGCGATCGAATCGCGGCTGTGCACGCTGTACGGCGGACGCGTCGCGGAAGAACTGATCTTCGGCGCCGACAAAGTGACCACCGGCGCCTCCAACGACATCGAGCGCGCGACCAAGATGGCCCGCAACATGGTGACGAAGTGGGGGCTGTCGGACGAACTCGGCCCGATCGCCTACGGCGAAGAAGAAGACGAAGTGTTCCTCGGCCGCTCGGTCACGCAGCACAAGAACGTCTCCGACGACACCGCGCGCAAGATCGACGAAGTGGTGCGCGGCATTCTCGACAAGGCCTACGCGCGGACCACGAATATCCTGACCGAGAATATCGACAAACTGCACGCGATGGCGAAGCTGCTGCTGCAATACGAGACCATCGAAGCGCTGCAAATCGACGCGATCATGGAGAACCGCGAACCGCCGCCGCCGGCCAGTTGGACCAAGTCCGGCAAGGACGATGGCTTGCCGCGTCCGCCTGCATCGGCGATTGGCGGACCCGCCGCGCAAGTCTGAGTCGCCCGCGCTTTCGGCGCTTGCTCGACGACACGAAAAAGGCCAGAGTTCCTCTGGCCTTTTTCTTTGCGGCGGATGCCCATGTTCGACATCGTTCCCCAACTCGATTGCGCCGGGCGCGCGCTGAGTCTCGATCGTCCGCGGGTGATGGGCATCGTCAACGTCACGCCCGATTCGTTTTCCGACGGCGGCGAACACGCGACGGTGGACGCCGCGGTCGCGCACGGTTTGCGGCTCGCGGCCGAAGGCGCGGATATCCTCGATATCGGCGGCGAATCCACGCGCCCGGGCGCGCCGGACGTGCCCCTGGAGGAAGAACTGCGTCGCGTGATTCCGACGATCGCGCGCTTGGCGAGAGAAACATCCTTGCCGATCAGCGTCGATACCTCGAAACCCGAAGTGATGCGCGCTGCGGTCGAGGCCGGCGCGGGCATGATCAACGATGTCTATGCGCTGCGACGCGAGGGCGCGCTCGACGCCGCCGCGGCGCTCGGCGTGCCGGTGGTCCTGATGCACATGCAGGGCGAACCGCGCTCGATGCAGGACGCGCCGGAGTACGAGGATGTCGTCGCCGACGTGCATCGCTTTTTGGCCGAGCGGATTTTTTCGGCGGAAATGGCCGGTATCGCGAAGAAGCGCATCGTGGTCGATCCGGGTTTCGGATTCGGCAAG
>JAGNNB010000381.1 GCA_017990865.1 Lysobacteraceae bacterium | reverse complement strand
AGTCCGGCGCCATCCCGTGACGGGGTTGCTGACCCGCACCTTCATGCTGCTGCAGCTCGGCAAATTGTTCCCGCAGCAGCGCCAGGGCGCGATCCACTTTTTGGTGGTGGAAGGCGCGTCCGCCCTGCGCGATCGCTACGGCTACGCGGCGCTGGACGCGATCCTGACCGAATCGGGACGGCTGTTGAGCCAGTTGGTCGGCGAGCGTTCCGCGACCCGGCTCAACGACAACACTTTTTTGGTGTATTCGCCCGAATTGCCGCCCGAGCGGATGCTCGATTGGGCGCGCGATTTGCGCGACGGCTTCGCGCGGCATGCCTTCAGCGCGGGCGACGAACCTCTGCGCCTGCGCGTGTGCGTGGGCTATGTGGATTTGGCGCATGGATTCGCGGATGCGGGCGCGGCGCTGGCGGCGGCGGAAGAAGCTTTGCGCGCCGCGCGCGGCAAACCGAACGCGATCGCCGGCTATGCACCGCCCGACGAGGCGGTATCCGAGCAATCGGCGGCGATGCTGAAACAACTGCAGGACGCGCTGGCGGAAAACCGTATCGAGCTGGCGTTCCAACCGATCGTCTCGGTCGTCGGCAGCGAGAACGTGCAGTACCAGACGCTGATGCGCCTGCGCGATCGCGAAGGCAATCTGCACACCGCCGCCGAGGTGGTGCCGCTGGCCGAACGCGCAGGGCTGGTCCACGAAATCGATCGCCGCGTGCTGATGCGCGCGGTCGTGCTGCTCAACGAGCGCGTACAAAGCGGACGCTCGGCGCGGTTGTTCGTGCCGCAAGCGGCGCGCAGTCTGGGCCAGGACGGCTACGCGCAATGGCTGCTGGACGCGCTGCAGAGCAAAGGTATCGACGGCAGTTTGTTGGTCATCGACGTGCGCTTGGGCGACGCCCTGGTCTACGCGGTGCTGCTGCGCGAGTTCTGCCAGCGCATGGTCGGCGCCGGCGTCCGTTTGTGCCTCAGCCACTATCAGTCCAACCCCGAATCCGAGGCCTTGCTCTCGCAGTTGCCGCTCAACTACGTCCGGTTGTCGCCGCACTACAGCGCGAACGTCGAGCAAAGCGATGTGCAGGGCGAGATGCGTACGGTGATCGAGCGCGCGCATCGGCTCGGCCTGCAAGTGATCGGGCAACACGTGGAAAATCCCCAGACCGCGGCGACGCTGTGGCTGAGCGGCATCGATTTCTTGCAAGGCGATCTGGTGCAACGCGCCGCGACGGCGATGGATTTCGACTTCCAGCATTCTTTGCTTTGAGTCGTCGGCTTCGACGGCGCGGGCTTCGACGGCGCGGTTTCACCCGCCGCTGCAAATGCCTCTCGCTGCCGCCCAGGCCCCGATTGCGACCGCTCCCCGCGCATGCGCGCCGCCGCGGCCAGGCCTCTCGCGATGTCGGGCGGCGCATCCCGCCGGCCCGTCCGCGCGCCGCCGACGGGCAGCAGACAGTCCGTTCTGAGGCCTGTTAGTCTTAATGACGGCAGGGGAGCCGTCATACTCCGGGAGTGGATCGGGCCGTCAGACACCCGGCCGCCCGCCCGCCGCCCCGACGTTTTGCAGGAAATCGCGCTTGAACCCATCCAAACCGTCTCTGTCGACCCTGTCCTGGCTCGCGATGATCGCCGCGGCGTTGTCCGCTGTGGCCATCGTTTTCGTTCCGGCGGGCGAATACGCCTTGGTGCGCAGCGGTGCGATCGGCTTGGCCGCGTTGGCGGCCGCGCTGTTGGTGATGATCGCCGTGCGCGCCCGCGACAGCGACCGGGTGCTGCAAGATCATGCGGATGCGCTGCGCCGCAGCGAAAGCGAACGCAACGAGTTGCAGCGCGAACTGGAGCGCCTCAGCCAACTCGAACAGCAATTGCGGCAAGCCAAACAGGACGCCGAATCGGCGGTGATGGCCAAGGGCGAATTCCTGGCCACCATGAGCCATGAGATCCGCACGCCGCTCAACGGCATCGTGCCGATGCTGGACCTGTTGATGCACAACCGGCTGCCGCAGGATCAGGCCGAGCTGGTGCACACCGCGTTCCTGTCGTCGCAACAGATGCTGCGGATCGTCGACGACATTCTCGATTACTCCAAGCTCGAAGCGTCCAAGCTGCAGCTCGAATCGACCAACTTCAACCTGCGCGAAACGCTCGAAGCGGTCCTGCAGTTGATGGAACGGCCCGCGCAGAGCAAGGGCCTGCGCTTGAACCTGACCATCGACCCGTCGGTGCGTCTGCCGGTGCGCGGCGACCCGGTGCGTCTGCGCCAAGTGGTGAGCAATCTGCTGAGCAACGCGGTGAAATTCACCGAACGCGGCAGCGTCTCGGTGTCGGTGCGCAAGATCGGCGAAAGCAGCGCGCAGCATCATTTGCGCTTCGAAGTGCGCGATACCGGCATCGGCATCTCCGCATCGGCGCAGCAGCATCTGTTCCAGGCCTTCAACCAAGCCGACGCCTCGACCACGCGGCTCTACGGCGGCACCGGTCTGGGCCTGGCGATTTCGCGGCGCATCATCGAGTTGATGGGCGGCCGGATCGGCGTGGAATCCGAACCCGGCCAAGGCGCGACCTTCTGGTTCGAGGCGCCGCTGCTGAAAGTACAAGGCGATATCGCCGCGCCCAAGGCCGCGGACGCCGCCGACGCGCGCGTCCTGGTCATTTCCGGCGATCAGCGCTTGCGTCTGCGTTTGAACATGCTGCTGCCGAACTGGGGCCTGCGCATCACCTCGGTCGAAAGCACACAGGACGCGTTGGAGCGTCTGCGCTCGGCCGCGTCGCAGGGCGGCGCTTGGACGTACTCGACCGTCGTCGCCGATCTCATCGGCATGCGAAACACCGCCGTCGCGCTGCAGCGCAATCTCGAACGGCAGAACGTCTACGGCAACGTGCGCCTGGTCTGCCTGCAGGGCGACGAACCGGCACCTCCGGAATTGCTGAGCGGCGGGGCGACGCTGATCTCGCGTACCGCGCCCGACCCCGACCTGCGCGCCGCGCTGCTGGGGCTGGGGCCGACCTCCGACGCCGACGCCCCACCCGTCGCACTGCCGGACCCGAACCGCGCCGAGGCGAGAGTCGCTCCGGTGCACGTGGAGAACGCCGCCAGCACGATGTTGCTCGGCACCGCGGCCGCGACGTCGAGCAGCGTGCCGGAGGCCTCGCCGCCCGGTCTCGCGGCTGTCGCGCAATCGCCCGCCTTGGCGCCATCGCCGACGCCCGCCGCTGCGGAAGCGCCTGCGCCTCTCGCCGCCTCCGAGCCGCCCTCCGCCGCCGCGACCTCATCGCCCCCGGCCCCGGAAACCGCGCGCGCGCTTCGTGTGCTGCTGGTCGAAGACAATCCGGTCAACCTGATGGTCGGCCAGCGCTTGCTCAGCGTGCTGGGCACCCACTGCGATAGCGCCACCAACGGCGAAGCGGCGCTGCTGCGCATGCAGGCCTCGCGCTACGACTTGGTGCTGATGGACTGCCAAATGCCGGTCATGGACGGCTACACCGCGACCCGGCGTTGGCGCGAACACGAAGCGGCCAGCGATGCCGGCCGTCGTCTGCCGATCGTGGCGATGACCGCGAACGCGATGGCCGGCGATCGCCAGAAATGCCTCGATGCGGGCATGGACGATTACCTCGCCAAGCCGGTCACCCGCGGCGAATTGGAGCGCTGCCTGTTCCACTGGCAACAAATGGCGCTGCAAGGCAGCCCGCAAGGGCCCGACCGCGCCGCCATCGAAGCCGCCGCCGCCGCGATTCCGACCGGACGACTGACGCAGGCCAGCCCCCCCACCGCCCCGGCCGCATCAATG
>JAGNNB010000380.1 GCA_017990865.1 Lysobacteraceae bacterium | reverse complement strand
ACGCGAGATATTGGATTTCGGGCATCGGCAGCATGCCCATGTTGGCGTAACCCTGGGCGAGACCGAGGATCACGGTTTCGTCCAGCAGCGTATTGAAAATCCGTTTCGAACCGAAGGCTTTATGCAGGCCTTTCGTCACCGTGTACACGCCGCCCTTCTGCGCCACATCCTCGCCGAACAGCATCGTCTCGGGATATTTGCAGAACAAATCGTGCAGCGCCTGATTGATCTGGATCGCGAGATGTTTCGCCGGCTGTTGTTCGGGCAGTTTCGCTTCGCCGCCGAAGATCGCGAGACGCTTGTCGGCGTAGTCGAAGCGCTCGGCCTCGGCCTTCACTTTATCCGGCGTGTACGGCGCCAGCGGCCGCATCACGTCTTCGAGCGTGGACAACCGCGGGCGCTTGTCCGCGTCTTCGGCAGCCGCGAAACACTTCGCGCGCGTCGCTTCGTACAGACCGAGAATCTCGTCCTTCGACATGAGGCCCGATTCCAGCGCGATCTGCGCGCTGCGCAGCAGCGGGTCGCTGGCTTCCACCGCGCACAGTTCTTCGATATTGCGCCATTCGATTTCGAAATCGGTGCCGGCGTGGCCCATGATCCGCGTCGTGCGCAGATGCAAAAAGGTCGGGCGTCGCGTGCGCCGGCAATGGTCGACGGCCGCCTGCACTTGTGCGTAACCGGCGGCGAGGTCAAGCCCATCGGCGTAGAAGTAGTCGAGGTCGGCGCGATCGCGGAAATTGCGCGCGACCCAACCATCCGGCGTCTTCACCGAAATACCGATGCCGTTGTCCTCGCACACGTACAGCACAGGCGCCGGAAGCTTCTGATACGCCGTCCACGCCGCGGCGTTGAATGCGGTCTGTGCGGTGGCGTGATTGCTGGAGGCATCGCCGAACGAGCAGACCGCGATGCTGTCGTCGGGGATCGGCAGCGCATGGCCGATGCGGCGCGCGTGTTCGATCGCGATCGCGGTGCCCAGCGCCTTCGGCAAATGCGAGGCGATGGTCGAGGTCTGCGGCAGCACCCACAACGGTTTGCTGCCCCACACTTTATGACGACCGCCGCTGGCCGGGTCGTCGGCGCTGGCCGCGAACGACAGCGCCGAATCCATGATCGGATCCATGCCGGAAATTTTGCGGAAGCGTTCGGCCATGAAGCCGCCGGAGCGGTAATGCAGAAACGCCGGATCGGTGTGACGCGTCAGCCGCGCGACCATCGCGTTGCCCTCGTGACCGGACGAACCGATGGTGTAGAAGACCTTGTTCTGCACGCGCAGCACCCGCGCCATCAAATCGAGATGACGCGAAATCAGTTGCGATTCGAACAGTTCGCGAAAACCCTGTGCGTCGAGCGCGCTGCCGTCCAGAATGGCTTCGCCCGGCGCCGGCTTCGCCTGCGCGCTTCCGCTCCAGTCCTTCACGAACGTCTGAAAATTGACGTCGCAAATCTCGGCGCGGTTCAAGCCCTTCATGCGGGCGGGGATGGGATTGGGAATGTTGGCGAACATGTCGTGGCGCTCTTGTCTCTGTAGAGCGGATCGAAGATCCGCTGCGGTGTTTGTCGGGGCTTCGATCGCTGAAATAACGACCTGTTTCGGAGACGTGGGTAGCGGAGCTTCGCTCCGCTCTACAACGGCGCGGTGGTGACGCGCCTGCGGGAATTCGAGGCATCAACCCTCGATGCGATCGGCAATGCGCATGGGCACGAAGCCCGGTTGCTGCATCACGTGCTTGATCCAGCGCTCGACATGCGGGTAGGCGGCGAGATCGAAGCCGCCGTCCTCGGCGACGTGTGTGTAGGCGAACAGCGCGATATCGGCGATGGTGTAACGCTCGCCGCCGAACCACGGCAATCGGCAGAGGTGACGCTCCATCGCCGCCAAGGCCTCGTCGCCCGAGGTTTTCAGCGCATCGAGATGCGCGCGCCGCGGGTGATCCGAAGGCAGATATTTGCGCACGAAACGCGAGACCGCGATGTAGGGCTCGTGGCTGTATTGCTCGAAGAACATCCACTGCAGCGTCTTCGCGCGATCCCACGGATCGTCCGGCAACAGCGGCGTGCCCTGCGCGAGGTAGTTCAGAATCGCGTTCGATTCCGACATCGTGCGGCCGTCGTCGAGCTTCAACACCGGCACTTTGCCGCGGTCGTTCATCGCCAAAAACTCGGGCGACAGGTTCTCGCCGCGGGTGATGTCGATCTCTTCCCACTCGTATTCGCGATGCAGTTGCGCCATCAGCAACTGCAGCTTGTAGCAGTTGCCCGAACTGGACATGCCGTACAACGTGATCATGCGAAAGCTCTCCTGCGCGCGCGCCATTCTTCCCGGGTCTGTCCCCACAAATCGATCGCGTGCGCGTCCAACGGCGGCGGCAACGCGCCGGGGCCGCGGTTGTACGAACCCAAGCGCTTGGCAACGTTCTGGGACGCGATATTCTCGGGCGAAATGCAGTGAATCACATCGTCCCAGCCGAGCGTGTCGAACGCCCAATCCATCGCCGCGACACAGGCTTCGGTGCAATAGCCCTTGCCGTGCGCGTCCGGGTGAAAGGCATAACCGACTTCGGTGCCCGGCCAGCCGTCCGGCCGCCACGGCCCCGCTTGCCCGACCCAAAGCCCGCTGGATTTTTCGATTACCGAAAACATGCCGAAGCCCTGCACCATCCACGCTCCCGGCATCTGCAAAAACCGCCGCCACGCATCGCCGCGCGCATGCGGCCCGCCGATCACGCGCGAGACTTCGTGCCCGAACAATTCGGCGTAGCGCTCGAAATCCTCGATCCGCGGCACGCGCAGGATCAGGCGTTCGGTTTCGAGTTGGGGTGGTGCGGTTTGGGGCGGCGTGGTTTGAAGGGGTGCGGTAGTCATACGAACGAGCCCGGCAAGACAATGACGACGATCGATAATCTGGCTGTCATCCCGAGCGAAGCGAGGGACCTGTTGTCGACTTGGAAAACAGGTCCCTCGCTTCGCTCGGGATGACAGATACGACGAAGCGTCGATCTTATCTTTCGATCAAAACGCGTTGATGCCGGTCAATTCGCGACCGACCACGAGCTGATGCACCGTTTCCGTGCCTTCGTAGGTGATGACAGATTCGAGATTCAGCGCATGGCGGATCGGGCAATGCTCGGTGGTGATGCCGGCGCCGCCGAGCAGGTCGCGCGCTTCGCGGGCGATGTCGATCGCCATGCGCACGTTGTTCCACTTCGCCAACGACACCTGCGTCGGCTGCATATTGCCGGCGTCCTTCAAACGACCGAGCTGCAGCGACAGCAATTGCGCCAGCGTGATGCGACGCGCCATGTCGGCGAGCTTGAGTTGCGCGGCTTGGTTGGCGGCGACCGGGCGACCGAACAGCACGCGTTCCTTGGTGTACTTCAGGGCTTCGTCAAGGCAGGCGATGGCGGCGCCGATCGGGCCCCAGGTGATGCCGTAACGCGCTTGAGTGAGACAACCGAGCGGACCCTTCAGGCCTTTCACGTTCGGCAAACGACTGGAATCGGGCACGCGCACGTTGTCGAAGAACAGCGCGCTGGTGACCGAGGCGCGCAGGCTCATCTTGTGTTTGATTTCCTGGGCGCTGAAGCCCGGCATGCCCTTTTCGATCAGGAAGCCCTGGATGCCGTCGTCGGTCTGCGCCCACACGATGGCGATGTCGGCCAGATTGCCGTTGGTGATCCACATCTTCGAGCCGTTGATCACCCAGTCGTCGCCGTCGCGCTTGGCGTTCGTCTTCATATTGGCCGGGTCGGAGCCGCCGTGCGGCTCGGTCAGGCCGAAGCAACCGATCGC
>JAGNNB010000379.1 GCA_017990865.1 Lysobacteraceae bacterium | reverse complement strand
CGGCGACTGGTCGCACAACCTCAGCCAGATCCATCGCGACGGCTACTACGACGAACCGCCGATCAGCGTGGCGAACGGGACTTTCGTCCCCGCCGGTTGGAAGCCGCGCGTGGACAACTACACCACATACAACTACAGCGTGACGTGGTCGGGCATCGAGGATTTGAAGATCGGCTTCGGCATCAAGAACCTGCTCGATCAAGACCCGCCGTTCACCGCGCACATGAACGACTTCGCCGCGGGCGCCGCGTGGGAACCGCGTATCGCCGATCCGCGCGGCCGCGCTTACACGCTGCTGGTCGAGTACAAGTTCTGGTGACCGATGCCGTGTGATCGTTGCGGGTCTTGCGCCCGCGTAAGCAAGCGATCGAATCGATGAAAGCAGCAACAAAAAAGCAGGCCCCGCATGTCGGGGCCTGCTTTTTTTCGGCAAAAAAAACGGCTGGCTTCAAAAAGCGGCGGGCTTCCCCGCGGTTTTTTCGTGGCCTGTGACCGCCTTCGATGCGCTCACTCTTTCGCCGGCTCCTCCGGATAGGGCTCCGCCACGATGCCCGGACATTTCCTGCACTGGAACCACACGCCCTGCGAAATATTGTAGGAATTGACCATATTGGTCAGCGTGTAGGGACCGGTGATCTGCGCCCAAGCCGAGACGCCGTAGGTTTTCTTACAAACCCGATCGGTCGCATGGAACGCGACATAGGCATGCGGATCGACCACGCCTGCCGGCACGCCATACGTATTCCACCACGCCTGCAACTGCACAGGGCTCAAATACCGGCCCGGGCCGACGTTGACCGGGCTGTTCGGCCAACACGGCGGAACCGCGAGCGCGGGCACGACGCAACCGAACATCAACATCGCTGCGAGTAACCATCGTTTCATTTCGATACTCCTTGGCTTTCGTGAATCGGAATCCCGTTTCCATCCGACACGGATGGCTCGGGGCGTTACAACGACCGCACTGCGGATCGAGAGCTCGACAGCGTCCGACGGCGCTCGTGCGCAATGCATTCGCTCCGGCTCGGTTTGGTGATCGCTCGATCGCGCAGATGGGTTCGATAGAACGTCCGCGACGATGTCGCGGACGTTCGTTTCGCGGGGTACGCGAGACTTACGGCAGCGTGGCCGTCACCGTGGTCTCCACCAAGTTGAAGCCGGCCCAGTGATGGCAGGTACGGCTATAGGTCGCACCGTTGGCGGGCACCGTCGTCGGCAACGTGAAGTAGTTGCCCTGCGGCGTCGTGCCAGTCTGGTGGAAGACGCCGTTGGTGGCGCCGTACTCGACGACATTGCCCTGCTGCGATCCCAGCACGTGCTCGACTTCGTACTGTTCGATCATCGTCCCGTTACGGAACGTCTGACAGCTCACGCCCAGGAACGGATGCTGCAAGTTCTGGCCGTTCGGGTCGCCGTCGGTGATCGCGTAGTGGTTGAGCGTGAAGCCGCCGGCGCCGTTCGGAATGAAGCTCAGGCACTGCTGTCCCCACACCGTCCCGTTCGTCGCGGCATCGGTATCGCAGCGCACGATGGGCTGCAACACGACGTTCGCCCCGGTGTACTTGAGGAAAGCTTCGTACTGGCTGCTCGCGCCGCAGTTGGTGTTCAACCGCACGCGCACCTTGTAGATGCCCGTGTTGTACGGCGCCCCCGGCGTGATCAGGAAGTAGATGCTGCCTGCCGCCACCGGCGTCACCGGGACGTTGCCGCTGGTGTAGACCGGCACGGTCGAACCTTGGGGGAACAATTGGATCGTCGCCGTCGCGCTGGTGGCGCCGACCGTGGTCCAACTGAAACCGACGCGGATGTTCACGCTGGTCTGTTTGGCCTCGAAGATGGTGACGCTGGCGGCGCACTCCGGACCGGCGCCGTCTTTAGGCGGGGAAATTTGCGCGAACGCCGGCAACGCCACCGCGAATGCGGCGAAGGCCGTCATCGCGAGCGCGATCGTGCGTAAGAAGCCGTGCATACGGCACCGAGAACCGCTGCGTCGATTGGCGACGATTGAACGAAACATATTCATAACTCTCCTTGTCTGCTGAGAATGTGCGAGAACGCCCGAGTCCCGCCGCGATGCGGTTCGCCGCCTCGCGGTCGATGCTCTGAGACGTTCGTCTGTTCGTTTCGAAAGATTTTCAAGCGCGGCGGGAATGAGCCCGCCGCGCCTTTCTGCATGGCGCTTTCCGCGCGAACGCGGCGGCGCTTGCTGGCGGCGATGACCGGCAGCGCTTACTTGTCGTCGACAGGAACCGGTACGGCGATCACGCCCGAGCATTTCTTGCATTGGAAGTACACGCCGTTCGCGATCGTGCCGTTCGTCGTGTTAGTGAGCGCATAAGGCCCTGTGATCTGCGCCCACGCAGAAGCGCCGTACAGCGCTGCGCAACGCTCGTGAGTCGCATGGAACGCCACGTAATAATGCGGATTCGACACGTTGGTCGGGATCGTATGCGTATTCCACCACGTCGAGAGTTGAGCGAAGCTGAGGTATTGCGGCGGGCCGACAGTCACGACCGAGCCCGGATAGCAGGGCCGTTGAGCCTCCGCGGCCGACACAGCGCCCAACACGAGCAAGACCGACAAAAGTAAACGTTTCATTGCGAAACTCCTTATGAGACCAGCCTGTTGATTTTCCGAAATAGCGTCGTCGTCGACGCTGGCCGCAGTCTAGGGATCCGTCCGGATGCAGGCAGGCCGCATCGCCCCGATTTCGGCCGAAATCGGCGAAAACAACCCTATTCCTTCCCGAAACGATCACCGGATCGCCCGCATTCGGAGCTCCGTCGGGCGCGGAAAAAGGCTTCCTTCGCCCGCTTTGCGCGGACGATGCGCGAAGCTCACAGGCGGGTGCGCCTCGCGAACCCGCTCGGTCGAATCAGCCTCGTCGCCAGACCAACATGCGATTGTTCGCCGGCATGGCGACATCGGCGACCGGTCGAAGCCCGGCCTTCTCGGCCAAGGCGTACACCGCCTCGATATCGCGAATCCCCGAACGTGGATCGCGCGCTTTGAGCCAAGCGTCGAATTCGCGGTTGCTCTCGCTGGTGTACGCGCCGTCGCGATTGAACGGGCCGTAGACGGCGACCGTCGCATCGGCCGCCAGCAAGGCCGGCAATGCGGCGAAGAACGCCTCCACTTCGGGCCAGCCCATGATGTGCAAAGTATTCGCGCTGAACACGGCGTCGTAGCCGGTGCCCTTCCCCTCGGCGGACGCGGGAAGCGGCGGCGCGAAATGCGGTTGCGGCTCGGTCGCCGCCTGCAGGGCGAACGGCGCGGGGGTATTGGGGAGCGCGGCCTCGTCCAACCACATGCGGATGCCCGGCAGCGCGTCCTCGGCATCGGTGCATTGCCAGACCCACCCGGGCATCGCCGCCGCGAAATGCACGGCATGCTGGCCGGTGCCGCTGCCGATCTCCAGCACCCGGCGGCGATCGGCGAAATGCTCGCGCAATACGGCGAGGATCGGTTCCTTGTTGCGGTCGCAGGCGGGCGAATGCGGTTTCATCGGCGCAAGGTACACGAACCGCTCGCCCGCTTTTTGGGAACGCCGGCTTCCGACGGGCGAGAGCCGGTCGAGGCGCGACGGCATCTCGCGGCTGCCGGCATATCGACGCTCGGGGGTGTTGTTGCCTTTCTTTGCGGCGGGCAGTTAGTATAACGTTCGTTATAACTCGGCATCGGTCGCGACTATGAAGCTCAAAATCACCACCATCGGCAATTCCTCCGGGGTCATCCTGCCCAAGGAGCTGCTGGCCCGTCTGCGCCTGGAAAAGGGCGACGAACTGTACGCGCT
>JAGNNB010000378.1 GCA_017990865.1 Lysobacteraceae bacterium | reverse complement strand
GGACAAGGCC
This sequence comes from Lysobacteraceae bacterium, assembly GCA_017990865.1. GTDB lineage: Bacteria > Pseudomonadota > Gammaproteobacteria > Xanthomonadales > Xanthomonadaceae > Lysobacter_I. The sequence continues at coordinate 3,784 of JAGNNB010000378.1, read as the reverse complement.
ATCGCATGCACCACGCCGTTGGGCGAATAGCTCACCCATGGGTCCGAGGCACGCTCGTAATCGCCGCCGTTGAGCACGCTGCCGCCGCCGCAGCGCGAGAACGGCAGCGGTTGTCGCGTCCAACTGCGCCCGCCGTCGAACGAGGTGGCCGCGAGCAAGGCGCGCGCCGAACCGTTCGACCAACGGTCTTGTTGCCAAGTGCCGACCAGAATGCGCGAATCCAGCGGATTCACGGCCAGAAACGGTTCGACTTCCGCGTTCGCATACAGAATGCCGCTGGTGTTCGTGCCCTGGCAGAGCGGCGGCAATGGCGTTTCGGCGGAGGCCACATACAGCGCAGGCGCGGCCGGGCGCGCGGGCATCGGCAGCGAACGTATCGGCGGTGCGCCCGCCGCGTTCGCGTTCGATGCGCCTGCGGCGGACGTTCGCGCCGTCGCGGCCGCCTCGGATCGGCTCGCCTGCGGCGTCGCGTTTCGCCCACACGCGACGATCGCGCAACAGAGCAAAAGGATCAGAACGGGGGCGAGCGTCGCTCGGTGCGTTTGCATAGCGATCTCTTCTTCGGCGAAGCGCCGAACGGAAACACGGCTCGATTGTAAGGCCGCATCGCCCCGCGCAACGCGACGGAACGAGTCGAAAGCGAGATATCCGTTGGCGAAACGGCGTACTTCGGTTTGCCGAGTCTGGTGAGTTCGCGTCGCAGCGTCGCAGTGGCATGATCGAGAAGATCGTGCCTCGGTCTGCGCGTACGCATGTGCGGAGGTGGGCCCGCAAGGGTTTTCCGGGACCGACTAAGCGACCCGAAGAGCGCGTGATCGACAGTTAAGGCGCGACATCGCTCCCAATCGAACGATCGCGGCGCGCTCACTCGGTATCGAAATTGATCCGAACGTCTTTGACCGTACTGGACATCAGCTTGATGGTGAACTGACGGAAGAAATGCCGCTTCACCAACACATCCTCGCCGTCGTCGAGTTCGGCGTCCACCCAATGCCCCGCCTGACGGTCGATCGCCGACTTCACCTTGCGCGCGACTCGGTTCTCGCCGTCGTTGCGTTCGATCGGCACGCTCACCAACACCGGCTCCTGACCGGTCGGCACGATCTCGAACACCATCTCGCCCGCGGATTCCGCCGCCCCGCTGAATTCCAGGCGCCATTTGTTGGAATCGCCCGCGAAGGCCGACGATGCGACGAGCGGGCAGAGCGCGAGAAGCAGCGCGGGGGCGAAAAGCGGGCGAGCGGTCGGTCGTCGAATCATGCGGGCACCCTAGCGGCGAACGGACGGAGATTCTAGTCCGGGCGCCGCATTCCATGCGCGTCGTCCCGAAATCGATGGGAATCGCTCAGTTAGATGAACCGCGCGAACCGCCGCTGAGGGACCGAGACGCCGGAGACGCGTCGCCCTGCGCGCCCTGCGATGGACGTATCGGTAAGATCGCGTCGATGAACAACGCCCGCCGTTTCTCGCCCAGCGCCGCAACGCCTCCAATCCGCCCCGCATCGGTCGCGTCATGGGTCGCGGCACCGGCCGCGAAGTCGGTCGCGGCCTTCGTATTCGCGATGTTGGCCCTGCCCTTCGCGTTCACCGGCTGCACCGAGGGCGAACCGCCGCCGACCCCCGAACAAGTGCGTGCGACCTTGAAACGCCTGATGCCCGCGAACGTTCCCGACCGCGCGGGTTGGGCTGTCGATATCCAATCGGCGCTCGCGACGATGGAGATCGAGCCGTCGTCGCAGAACCTATGCTCGGTGTTGGCGGTGATCGAGCAGGAATCGACGTATCGCGTCGATCCCGCGGTGCCGGGGTTGGGCAAGATCGCGTTGACCGAGATCGAAGCGCGCGCCGCGCGCTTGCATGTGCCCGCGTTCGCGGTGCGCGCGGCGCTGAAACTCGAATCCCCGAACGGGGAATCGTGGCAGGCGCGAATCGCCGCGGCCAGAACCGAGAAACAACTGAGCGATCTGTACGAAGAGATGATCGCCTCGGTGCCCTTGGGGCGACGCTTTTTGGCGAAAGCCAATCCCGTTCGTACCGGCGGTCCGATGCAGGTGAGCATCGCCTTCGCCGAAGCGCATGCGCGCGAGCGCGATTACCCCTACGCCACCGATGGTTCGATCCGCCGCGAAGTGTTCAGCCGTCGCGGCGGCTTGTATTTCGGCATCGCGCATTTGCTCGATTACCAGACGTCGTACCCCAAACCGCTGTTCCGTTTCGCCGATTTCAACGCCGGCCATTACGCCAGCCGCAACGCCGCGTTTCAGAATGCGGTCGCGGTGGCGACCGGCATCGGCTTGGATCTCGACGGCGATCTGGTGCGCGGCGCGAAGGCCGGCGGTAAAGACACGGTCGGCGCGACCGAAGCCGCGGTGCGCAAACTCGCCAGCGACCTGGGCATGTCGAACGAAGACATCCATCGCGAGTTGGCGTTGGGCCGCCGCCACGGGTTCGAGCGCAGCGATCTGTACGCGCGCGTTTACGCGATCGCCGACCGACGCAACGGCGCGCCGCTGCCGCGCGCCACGCTGCCGCGCATTCGGCTGCACAGCCCGAAGATCACGCGCAAATTGACCACGGAATGGTTCGCGACGCGTGTGGAGGGGCGTTACCGCAGTTGCATGGCGCGGGCGAAGAAGCGCTGAACTCGCGACGTCGAGCCGACTGCAACCGGTTCCATACGCATTGAGCCTCGCTGCGAAAGTCAGAATTTCCGCGGCATAAGAATGCGCGGCCCCGATGCGATCAACACGAGCGAGCGCGTACAACGGCCACGACGACGTCCCGGGCCTGCGCTCGGGGCATCGCGGCCCAGGCCGACATGGCATCCGCAAACGTACATCGGAGACGGACGCCGCGTTCCGACCGCCGTCGCGCACAGCCATTCCCTGGCCGTGCGCGACGTACGCGTTCGCGATCCCTGCGAACGCGGGCGGACTCCGAATGCAGCGTGCACGCGTCGCGTTCGGATAGCGCGGGCATTCCGTGCCCGCATGAGGCCATGCGTCCTGCATGGCGCGCGTGAGGAAATTTTGGTCGAGACGAGTCGTCGCAATGCGCACGGCATGCAGTCGTCGGCGCGCACGTAACGCGCACGACATCGCCGCAGTGCGAACGAATCGTCGTTTCAGCGGGGTCGAATCAAATATTCGGGGGTAATGCGAAATAAAAGAATTGCGGCAGGCGGGGCACTGCGTTCGCTCCTTGAAATCTTCGTTCGCCGAATCGGTCGTGGCTTTTCGGCGCGTTATCGTGAGCCCCTGTTTCTGACTACGCGTACTGTCTACGCGCACTGTCTATGCGTTACCGTCTTGCCTGTTTCTGTTTTGCGTGACTCTATCTTGCGCGCTTCGTTCGTACGTCGTTCTGTCGTGCTGTTCGATTTCGTCGAGCGAGGCTACAAAAACGCATGTTGTTTCGACGTTAAATCGCGCGACCGAAATTTGCGACCCGCATCTCTTTTTCGAATATCGCGCTTAGCCGGACAGGCGAGCCGCGGACCTCGCACGCATTCGCGACGACGTACGCAACGATTCGCATGAAACCGATTTTTCGCATGATTTTCCCGCATTTCGTTCGCGATGATTCGCGAAACGAAACGCATGGCGAGCCTTTCCAGGCCGCTATTCGAACCGCAAAACCGCGTGCGCGAAACATTGCGGCATCGCGCCGAGCGTTCAGTTCGCGCTCATGCTCGTTCGCCGAAGCCGATGCGTTGCGCGGCGGTGCCGACGCAACGCATCCGGAGCGCTTATCGGCCGCCGAGCAGGGTGTAGGCCTCGTAAGC
>JAGNNB010000030.1 GCA_017990865.1 Lysobacteraceae bacterium | reverse complement strand
CCGCGACGACGCCCGAGGTCAGCGTGTCGGTTCCGGCGACGATCGGAACGCCTGCTACCTTGAGCGCGCGCACCAGCCGCGTGTGGAACTCGACCATGCGTTCGAAGTACGCGGTCAGTTCGGGCGTCGAATTTTTGTTGTAGCGATTCGCCGTGAGCCACTTGCTCTGCAGCAAGGGGTGGACGTATTGGAGGTTGGGCGACGCCCGCAATTCGTCGAGCGAGCGCGTTTCGCTGGCGATCCATTTCATCACCGTCAACGTCGGCGTGACCCAGGTGCCGTTGCGCTTGGCGAGCGCCGCGAAACGTTTCGCGTCCTCGTCGGTGAAGTCCGCGGAATGCTTCGAGAATTCCTCGGCATGCGCGACCATGCCGAAATTCGGCACGAATGCGCTCTCGAGTTTTCCCTCGAACGCATCCGGGATATGCCCGACCGTTTTCAATCCTTGCTTGTTCGCTTCGTCGACGATCGCCGCGAACGTCTCGACATTGAGCCCGGAATACACTTTGATGAATTCGTAGCCCTCGGCTTTGGCGCTACGAACGGCCTGACGGCCATCCGAAGGCGTCTCCGCGATACGCCCCTGCGATTGACCGCCATTGATCACTGCGGCCAACGCCATATGCGGCCCGAATACCTCGCCTTTCTCGACCTGGTTGCGTTGCGCGAACGCGCCGGGCTGAGCGTCCAAGTTGAAGATCTGCGTCACCCCATTGGCGATGTAGGGCGTCATGATGTCTTGCGTGTCGAAAAAGATCGACGGCGCTTCCATCGGATATCGCTTCGGGCGCAAGGAGCCATCGGCTTCCACGTGGACGTGCATGTCCGTCAGACCCGGAATCAGCCATTTGCCTTTGCCGTCGATGCGCTTGGCGCCGGCGGGGATCGGGCCTTCAAGCGCAACGATCCTCCCCTTCTCGATCACCACCGTCGCGTCGCGCAGCACCGCGCCGTCGACCGTCATCGGCAGGACGGTGACATGCTCGATCGCGATCGCCGGCTGTTCCGGACCCGCCGCTCGCACGGGCGGCGACGGCATACAGCCCGCCGCGACGAGGAGGGAGACAAGGATGGGTTTGATCATGGGGCGTGAGCCTGTTCGGGAGTCGAGAAATTTTGCCGTATCGTCCCGATTATTCCTGTCAAATTCGCACTCGATACGATAATTTTTATCGTACTATCGAAATATGAGCCCCTCGCCTCTCGACAAGTTCGACGAATCGATTCTGGTGCTGCTTCAGCGCGACGCGCGGCAATCCGTGTCCGATATCGCCGCTTCGGTCGGGCTGTCGGAGCCCGCGTGCTATCGAAGGATCAGGCGACTACGCGAGGACGGCGTCATCGATCGCGAGATCGCCGTGGTCAAGCCTCGCGTCCTGGGCTGGCCGTTGAGCATGCTGGTGCTGGTCTCTCTGCAAACCGACCGAAGCCAGGTCGTCGACGATCTGATGAAGCGCTTGAATGCGCTGCCGGAAGTGCTGGATGCGTGGTACGTGACCGGGGATCACGACTTCGTCCTGCATATCGTCGCCCGCGACATGGAGTATTTCGAGAGTTTCGCGCGGGAAGCGCTGCATTCGGACGTCAATGTCCGCAGCTTCAAGACCTTGGTCGTCATGCGCAATTGCAAGAAGCTTTCGGCGATTCCCGCCGCGTCCGGATTCGATCGTTAGTCCGTCGTGTTGGGTGAGCACAGCGAACCCCACCATCGGGCATGAAATCTTGCGCACCGATCGACCGAGCATCTTCGTCGTCGCGTCGGGCATTTCGGCGATGCCAATCACCTCTAGACGGTGGGGTTCGCTGCGCTCACCCCACCCTACGAAAACCTCGAAATTCGATTTGCGCGTCGATGCGCGTCGATGCGCGTCGATTATCCGAGAGGATAGGTCCAGCAAATGCCGCCCGGCTGCAAGTCGCAGACGATCCACGGTTGCCAGGCGAAGCCATCGCAGAAATATGTGATCTGCAAGCGTTCTCGGCGGGAGTAGAACTGCAGGTCGTAGGTCTGGCCTTCGTTGGCGGTATTGCAGGCGAGGTTCGGCGTGGGCCAACCGTCGTCGGGGAGGTGGGCGTTGGCGCTGCCGATGGTCGCGAGACCGATGGCCAGAGTGGCCGCGAGGCCGAGGGCGATGTTCCGTTTCATGCGTTTCGTCCTGTGATGGTCGCCGCCGTGGTCGCGACGTGCCGGCCGACGGCGGCGCCGGACGCGACGGGCGTTCCTCGCCCGCCGGTCCATCAAACCGCGCCTGCGCGCCGCATACCGTGATCGCGAACCGCAACTTCGCGATCGCGAGTCCTGCGTTCCAGGCCCACCTGGCGCATCAAGCGCGTCGACGCTGAACAGCGATCAGTAGGCGACGCAGGGCTGCCCGCCGCCCAGATCGCACACCATGAAAAGCTGCCATGCGGTGCCATCGCAGTAATAGGTGATCTGCAATCGCTGCCAGCGGGTGTATTGCTGCACGTCGTAGAGCTCGCCTTCGTTGGCCGAGTTGCAGGCGATCGGCGGCGTGAGCCAACCGATGGCATTGGCGTTGCCGATGGACATGAGGCCGGCGGCCAGAACGGCGGCGAGGCCGAGTGCGATGTTCCGTTTCATGCGTTTCGTCCTGTGATGGTCGCCGCCGTGGTCGCGACGTGCCGGCCGACGGCGGCGCCGGACGCGACGGGCGTTCCTCGCCCGCCGGTCCATCAAACCGCGCCCGCGCGCCGCGTACCGTGATCGCGAATCGCAACTTCGCGATCGCGAGTCCTGCGTTCCAGGCCCACCTGGCGCATCAAGCGCGCCGACGCTGAACCGCGATCAGTAGGCGACGCAGATACCGCCCGGCCGCAGATCGCATACCTCCCAGAGTTGCCATGCGCTGCCGTCGCAGTAATAGGTGATCTGCAATTGCTGCCAGCGGGTGTAGTGCTGCACATCGTAGAGCTCGCCTTCGTTGGCCGAGTTGCAGGCGATCGGCGGTGTGGGCCAGCCGATGGCATTGGCGTTGCCGATGGTCATGAGGCCGGCGGCCAGAACGGCGGCAAGGCCGAGTGCGATGTTCCGTTTCATAGGTCGAATCCCATATGCCGCCGCCGTTGCGCGCAGTGGCCGACGGCGGCATCGGACCGAACGCGACGGGCGTTCCGCGCCCGCACGGCTATCAAACGACGGACGCGCATCACAAACCGTGAAGCGGGTGGCAAGTTCGCGATCGCGTCGTCTTCCGACGAACGGCGGGGAGCGCGCGAGATCGATTTATCGCTGCGCCGCTCGTTTTGCGCTTCACCAGTTGGCGGATCGCGCGGCTCGACCATGCGCTATACGCCCGAATGGCGTGGACTGCGCCATCGAGGAGGCGATGCGAACGCCCGGCCCCGGCCGCGCGTTCCGCGCGCGCAACCATCATCGACAAAGAGAGAAGGAGTTCACGATGCGTCACATTGTTCGAGTCGCGGCGTTGTGCCTCGCCGCCGGGAGCGCATTCGCGCAAAACACCACATGCCCGGTGCCCGTCTATCCCATACCGACCGGACGGATCGAACGCCCGGGCGAGAAAATCGGACTGCCGCGAACGCCGGAGGAGTTCGAATCGCAGCAGGACTACCGATGGATGCATTCGTCGACCAACCTGCAGGGCTACGCGACGACCGAGAAGTTCGCGCCCTGCCTGTTTTTCAAACCGACCGATCACGATCTGTCCGCTGCGCTGGGCGGGTTCCAAAGCGCCCTGGCGATCAACAACCCGAGTCCGACGGCGACCGCGCACGTCTCGATCTCGTTGTTCGACCGCAACGGTAACCCGTGGTCCGGCAATCCGATCGCGGTGACGCTGGGGCCGAACGAGAATTGGGCGAACGGGGTTCCGCAGTTGCAGAGCTTCGCCAATGGCGTGGGCTCCGCCGTCATCAAATCCGATATCCCGATCGTCGGCGCCTCTCAGCACTACATCGGCTCGGTGAAGCTGGGCGGCCGGCGCTTCACGGACATCGACCCAGGCATGCCCGGCGAAGGCACCATGCAGCAGATCCAGGCGGCGCAGCCGGAGGGCACATCGTTATACGCAGGCCCGATTCCGATCGGCAACAGCAGCCGGCACGATTTTCTCAACGGCAATCTGCCGTTCCTGTGCATGATGAACACGACGCGGAGTCCTGCGAATATCACCATCTACAAAGGCGCCACCGACAGCAGCGGCGCGTTCATCCCGATGCCGACCATCACCGCGTCGCTGCCCGGATACGGTCAGTACATCGATATGAGCCTGTGGCAGGGGCTCGAACCGGCGTACCTGTCCAGCACATCATTGCCGCTGGAAGCCAACGGATGGGCGTTCGTTTCTTCGCCGCATGCGCCGCTGGTGGGCGACATGTATCTGGCGGACTTCTTCGCCGGCGGCTCGCCGTCGTCGCCGAGGATGAGCCCAGGCAGGAAGTTCCGCGTCGGCAGCGCGATGATGGCGAACAAACCGGCCGCGCAACTCACCAGCCCGGAGCTCACCCAGCAACGGGGCTCCATCGTGACACCGGTCTCGCCCGGACTGGACACGATGATCGGTCTGACCAATGCGTCGACGACGAACATCGGACCTGTCGTCGTCAATTACCGCGACCGAGACGGCGCGATCGTCGGAACGCGCACCATCGCGTCCTTCGCGCCAGGAGAATCCGTACGACTGACCAGCGGCACACCCGGATTTCCCTCGATGCTCTTCGACGGCTGGGCCGAAATCAACGCATGCAGGGACGGCTTGATCGGTTGGACGATGCGCGAAGTCCGACGCGTGGGGAACCTGTTCCAATACGAAAAAGCCTATGGCGAAGAATTGGCCGGCGCGAATGCGCGGGAGCCGGGCAAGGGGATTCCGGTGACGGTTCAAGGACTGCCGGTCGTGCGCAAAATCGCGCCGCTCGCGCGCGTTTCGCCCGGGCTGGCGTGGCCGTCGTACACCACGTTCACGAACAACAGCGTCGGCAATATCGGCAACTATTGGTTCCGTTCGTACCAGTTCCAGCCGCTGACCGGCGATGTGACCAACTACACGCCTCAGCCCTTCATCGGTCTGCCGTTCGGAAGCAGCGCGTTCACGTATCAGGATGGCGGCAATTCGCTGGTGAACATCGGCTTCGATCAGAACGTCGGCAGCCGAGTGGACACCTCCAACGCCACCGTGATCGGCATGACCGCGGCCGGCGACCCGTTGCGCGAATGGGATATCGAGAACTTCCCGGCCTCCGGCCCGTGAACCGCGCCGCTCGCAGGCGGTTGGAAAACGGCCTGCGAGCGTAGCCACGAAGGGCGCGGACGTCGCGTTCGATCGAATTATCGTTTCCGACCGCTTTCTCCGCTTCCACTCACGGCAGCCGATCGCGAGGTCGGCTGCCGAAGTCGGTCGAACGGTGCGCCCTGCCCTGCGCAGCTCGCTTGCCGTGCGGCCGATCGCCGAAGTCTCGACATGCGCGGTTACCCGCAAGCGTCGCGGCTTCATCCCGCGATTCCCTACGCAGAAAAGGAGTTTCCCCATGCGAACCCTGATCAGTTTCGCCGTTTTGGTGATGACCACCGGCGCCGTGATGGCGCAAGTCACGCCCGCGTGCCCCGTGCCCATCGCACCGGCGCCCACCGGCAGCAGTTTCCGTCCTGCGGATGCATTCAATTCGGAGCAGGACTACAAGTGGATGCATTCCTCCACCAATCTCCAGGGCTATGCGGCCAAGGAGAAGTTCGCCGCCTGCTTGTTCTACAACCCCACCGATGACGACATCTCGAGGCAGTTGGGGCGTTTCCGCAGTGCGCTGGTACTGAACAACCCCAGTCCCACGGCGACCGCGAACGTCAGTGTGGAACTGCGCGACCGCAACGGTGCGCTGCTGACGACGTTGACGGTCAACTTGGCGCCGAACGCCACTTGGACCAGCGGCGTGCCGCAACTGCAGACGCTCGGCCGAGGCATCGGTTCGGCACGCATCCTGTCGTCGCAGCCGATCGTCGGCTCCACCTTGCACTACGCCGACTCGGTCGTCGTCGGAGGCACGACCGTCATCGATCCGCACCCGCTCAGACCTGGCCTGAACTCGATGCAGCAGTTGCAGGTCAGCCAAACGGTCGGCCGCAATCTCTATGCCGGGCCGATGCCGCTGTCGACCACGACCGGCTTCGATTTCCTCAACCGCAATCTGCCGTTCTATTGCGCACTCAACACCACGTCGACGCCGACCACCGTCACCGCGTTCAAGGGCACCAGCGGCGGCATCGCGTTGCCCACGATCACCGCTGCGCTGCCCGGCTACGGTTTGTTCGTCGATGTCAGCCTGTGGCAGGCGGTCGAACCGACCTATCTCGCCGGCGGCGCGTTCGACGATAACGGCTGGGCGTATCTGTCCTCCAGCGCTTCTCCGCTGGTCGGCGATCACTTCATGGTCGATGTCTTCGGCGGCGCGACGCTCGGCGGCAAGTTCCGAATGGGCAGCGCGATGATGGCGAACAGTCCGGCCTTGATCGTCCAGAATGCGGAACTGACCCAACAGATCGGACCATCCACGCCGCGCGTGGATACCTACATGGGCGCGCTCAACGCCAGCTTCGTCGATATCGGACCGGTCACCGTGACCTACCGCAATCGCAACGGCGGCGTCGCCGGCAGCAACACCGTCGCTTCGTTGCTGCCGGGCCAAAGTCTGCGGCTGACCCCCGGCACGCCGGGTTTCCCGGCATCGCCGTTCTTCGACGGCACGGCGGAAATCCGCGCCTGCAAGTCGGGCCTCGTCGGTTGGAGCATGCGCGAAGTCACCCGCATCGGCGCGAACCATTTCGAGAAGGCCTACGGCGAAGAATTGACCGGCGCGAACGGTCTGGAACCGGGCAAAGCGATCGCCGTCGTGCAATCGGGCACCGCGGTCAACCGCAAAGTCGCGCCGATCGCGCGGGTCTCCACCAGCCTGGCTTGGCCGTCCTACACCAACTTCTCCAACAACAGCGTCGGCAACATCGGTAATTATTGGTTCCGGTTCTACAACCTCAACGGCACCGATACGACCAACTACGCACCGCAGCCGTTCGCGGGCCTGCGTTGGGGCGATACCTCTTTCACGTATCAGGACGGTGCGAACTCGCTGGTGCTGGCGGGTCCCGATCGCAATGTCAGCGGCCGCGTGGACGTCACCACGGGCAGCGTGATCGGCATCACCGCGATCGGCGACCCGATGGTCGAGTGGCAAATTCCGTCGTATCCCGGCCTCTGAGGTCGACTCCGCACGACCGCCCTTCGGTGCGCCGAAGGGCGGTACGGCATCGCCGCGTTCGAGGTTCGACGTTTTATTTCGATGTTCGATCATCGTTCGCGGAATCGACGCTTCATCCGCACCCGCCCGACGGGCCGAGCGCACCTCGGCCCGTCGGCGCACGACGTCGACGCAGCCCGCATCCGACGCAATCGGTTTATCGCTTCGCGCCTCTTTTTCCGCTTCCCTTCTCGGCACACCTCCGCGTCCCGCGATTTCGACGCACGGCATGCCCGATCGGCGCAGGGGGCGCCATCGACGCTGCGATGCGGGCGTCTCGGTTTCGACCGGGCCGCATCCGTCTCGCGAAGCCATCATCGAGCGACAGCAAGGAGTTCACGATGCGTACCATGGTTCAAACTGCGGTGCTCTGTCTCGTGGCGGGAAGCGCGTTCGCGCAATCCGCCGCATGTCCGGTCCCCGTATTTCCCCTGCCCACCGGGCAAACCGAACGCCCCGGCGAAAAGATCGGACAGCCGCGAACGCCCGAAACATTCGTTTCGGAACAAGACTACAAGTGGATGCACTCGTCGACCAATCTGCAGGGTTACGCGACGACCGAGAAATTCGCGCCCTGCGTGTTCTTCGATACCACCGAACGGGATTTGGTCGACGCCTTGGGCGGGTTCCAAAGCGCGCTGGTCCTCAACAACCCCAGTCCGACCGCAACGGCAACCGTCAACATCGAATTGTTCGACCGCAACGGCAACGCGTGGTCCGGCAATCCGCTGACGGTGACGCTGCAAGCGAACGAGAACTGGGCGAAAGGCCTGCCGGAATTGCAAACCTTCGCCAACGGCGTGGGCTCGGCGCGCATCACCTCGAATATTCCGATCGTCGGCGCGACCCAGCATTACATCGGTTCCGTCGTCATCGGCGGCACGCGCTATCTGGATCCCGATCCCGGACGCCCGGGCGAAGGTACGATGCAGCAATTGCAGGCGCCGCAGCCGGAAGGCAGAACGCTCTACGCCGGTCCGATTCCGCTGTCCAACAGCAGCCAGCACGATTTCCTCAACGGCAATCTGCCGTTCCAGTGCATGATGAACACCTCGCGCAACCCGACCAACATCACCATCTACAAGGGCGCTACCGACAGCGCCGGCACGTTCATTCCCTTTCCGACGCGCACCCGTACGCTGCCGGGCTTCGGAATCGAAATCGATATGGATTTGTGGAACTTCTGGTCGGGCGCTTACGCAAACCCCTTCGCTCCGATCGTGGACGCCAACGGCTGGTCGTTCGTCTCGTCGGATGTGGCGCCGTTGGTGGGCGAGTCGTACATGGCCGATTTCTTCGCCTACGGTTCGCCGACCTCGCCCGGCATGAGCGTCGGCAAAAAATTCCGCGTCGGCAGCGCGATGATGGCGAACAAACCGTCTTCGAACCTCACCAGCGCCGAAGTCACGCAGCAGAGCGGACCCAGCACACCCGGCGTGGACACGATGATCGGTTTGTTGAACGCATCGACGGTCGATATCGCCCCGGTCACCATCACTTACCGCAGCCGGGACGGGGTCATCGTCGGCACGCAGACGGTGAACACGTTCCTGCCGGGCCAAGCCTTGCGCCTGGGCCGCGGCACGCCGGGGTTCCCCGCGGCGCCGTTCTTCGACGGTTGGGCGGATATCCGCTCCTGCAAGGCCGGTCTGATCGGTTGGACGATGCGCGAAATCAGCCGAATCGGCGGCGCCCCGCACTACGAGAAAGCCTACGGCGAGGAATTGGCGGGTGCGAATACGCTCGAACCGGGCAAGGGCATTCCGGTCATCATTCAGGGCACAAGACGAAATCGCAAAGTCGTGCCGCTCGCACGCGTTTCTGACGGGCTCGCTTGGCCCTCGTACAGCACATTCGCGAACAACACTGTCGGCAACATCGGGAATTACTGGTTCCGTTCGTACGAATTCCTGCCGACGCCGGGCGAAGTCACCGATTACACGCAGCAACCATTCGTCGGCCTGCAATTCGGCCGCAATTCGTTCACCTATCAGGACGGCGCGAATTCGCTGGTGAATGTTTCGCCGTTCAACGACGTGAACATCAGCAGCCGCGTGGATATCACCAACGGCAGCGTGATCGGCATGACCGCGATCGGCGACCCGCTGCGGGAATGGGAGATCATCGATTTCCCGGCGTTGGTTCCGCCCGTTCAGACCGGCGGCGACAAGTGATCCAACATCGTCCCGCAGCGATGCGGAGCGATGCGATGTTCCATCAACCTCCGTAACGTTCAGTCCCACGCGGCACCGCATCGGCGGGTCGAGTCCATCTCGGCCCGTCGATGCATCGTCGTCTTCGATGCATGGTCTCGGAAGACCATTGCGGATGCGTCGTCCGCCAGGGAGAACATCATCGAGAGAACATCACCGCGAGAGCATCAGTGCGAGACATCAGCGCGAAGCGGTTCGCGCGCAGGTTTCGTCGATCGAAACGAGCGCAGGGCGCCTCGGGTCGGCTTCGGGCAGCAAACGCAGGGCTTGTGTCGCGAATCCGGACGCCCCGGCGCAATCGCCCAATCGCGCAGCCCAAAGCGCAAGCGCATGCAGCGGCCTTCCCTGCAGCGGATGATCGGCGCCGACGGCGATCGCATGTGCATCGCTCGCTTTGCGCAACAGATCGCCCGCCTCGTCGAGTCGGCCGCGATCGAGCAGCGCCAGTCCCAGTTCGAGCCTGCTTTCGGCGACCTCGGCGTGATCCTCGCCCAACAATGCGATGCGCGAGGCCAAGGCGGCGCGCTGCAGACGTTCGGCTTCGGCCGTATCGCCGCGGGCGCGCGCCAACGCGCCCAAGTGCGCCAAGCTGCGCGCGGTATCGCGATGGTGATCACCGAGGGTGTTGCGGCGATTGGCGAGCGCGCGCAGGGCGAGCGTCCGCGCCTCCGCGTGCGCGCCGCGCGCCGAGAGCGTCATGCTCAGTTCGTCTTCGATATACACGGTTTCGGGATGTTCCGCGCCGTACAACGCGGTCCGCAGCCGAAGAACATCGCGGTACGCGCGTTCGCTGTCCTCGTAGCGGCTCGTATCGGCATAGAGCAACGCGAGATTGCCGAGCGTCGAGCCATCTGGATCGCGCACGGAACCCGCGCGGGTCGGATCGCCGACGACTTCGAGATACAGCGCTTCGGCTTGCGCATAGCGACCCAGATCGTGATTGATCAACGCCAGATTATTCACCCCGTCCCACAGGCGTTCGTCGTCGGCCGGCAACAAGGCGCGGCGCACGTTCAACGACTCCCGGAACAAGGGCTCGGCGCGCCGAAAATCGCCGTTCGCGGCATAAACCCGGGCGAGGTGATTGGTGAGGTCGGCGACTTCGACCGAGCGTGCGCCGGTACGCGCGCGCTGCAACTCGATCGATTTTCGCAAACTATCGGCCGCGCGGTCGTAGATGCCGAGTTGTTGGTACAAGCCGCCGAGCATGCCGAGAAATTCCGCATTCGACTGCGGTTGATCCTTGAATCGCAGCGCCGCGCGCTCGGCGCCGCGATCGAGCAGCGCGCGCGCGGTGATGGCATTGCCCTGCTCCGGCCCGGGCTCGGCGATCTCGAACAGATCCGTGAGCAAGGCCGAAGTCTGCGTCGCCCGGTCGCGTTCGGCGCGCGTCTGCGCCAGCAGCGTCATCGACGCGACCACGAACGCCACGACCGACAGCACGAACGCCGCCACCAACACCGAGGCCACGCGATGCCGCCTCAGGAATTTCCCCGCGCGATAGCGCAAGGTGGCGGGCCGCGCGGAAATCGGCAAACCCTCCCACCAACGGCCGAGGTCGGCGGCCAATTCGCCCGCCGTGCCGTAGCGACGGTCCGGTTCTTTCGCCAGCGCCTTGGCGAGCATCACGTCCAAGTCGCCGCTGAGCGTGCGCGCCAACGACACCGGCGTCGCTCGTCTCGATTCGGCATGTTTCGCGGCGTCTTGTTCTTCCGCGCTCGCGCGAACCCGCGCACTGGCGGTGAGCGGATCGATCTCGACGATCGCGCGCGCCAACGCCGTGGGATGCGAAGCGGTGTCGCGATACGGCGACACTCCGGTGAGCAGGCGATACAGCAGCACGCCGAGGCTGTAAACATCGCTGGCCGGGCGCACCGGCTCGCCCAGAATTTGTTCGGGGCTGGCGTAGCTCGGGGTCATCCAGCCCAGGCGCGTGACCGTGCCGGTCGTTTCGTCGTCGCGCGGCGGGCCATCGTCGTCGTGCAGCAATTTAGCGATGCCGAAATCGAGCAGTTTGACCTCGCCGTCGGGCGCGACCAGAACGTTGCCCGGCTTGAGATCGCGATGCACGACGAGGTTGCGATGCGCGTTCTGCACCGCATCGCAGACACGCCGCATCAAGGCCACGCGAGCGCGCACGTCGAGACGGTGCCGGTCGCAATAGGCGTCGATCGCTTCGCCTTCGACGTATTCCAGCACCAGGAACGGGCGACCGGCGCGCGTACGGCCCGCGTCGAGCAAGCGCGCGATGCCCGGATGCGACAGCGTGGCCAGAATCCGACGCTCGGATTCGAAGCGCTTCACCAGCGAGGCGGCCTCCACATCGTCGCGCAAGACTTTGATCGCCACCTGCGCGCCTTCGTCCGAAATCGGTCGCGCCGCGTACACCGCGCCCATGCCGCCTTCGCCCAACTTGCGCCCCAAACGCCAGCCGTCGAAGACATCGTCTTGCAAGGCCGCACGCGCATCGGTCTCGCGCGCGGCGAGCGCTCGCGCCGCCGTCGCCACGACCGCGCGCTCGAATCGCGATGAGATCGGCACGGTATCGGCCGAGGCTGCGTCCATCGCAAGCAGTCGCGCGGCTTCCGCGCGCACATCGGCATCCGGCTCAGCCGCATTCAGCCACGCGACGCGTTCGCTCTCGGGTTGCGACAGCGCCTCGGCGAACAGCGCTTCCACGCGGCGAAAACGCGCGGATTCCGCGTCGTCCGCGGCTTCAGCGCGCGTGTCGTAAGCCTGATCGTCGATTCGCATATCGGTTCCTGTCGGCAACGTCGAGCGCGTCTTCGCGCGATCTTTGCGGCAGCCGCAAACCCGACCCCGTCGGGCTCGCTTCCTTCGTCTCGCTCAATGCGAGCGCGACGCGTCGTCCAGCGCCAGACGATCCGCCAACCATGCGCGCGCGAGACGCAAGTCCAGAATCACCGTCGGCTCGGACACGTCCAGCAGCGCCGCGGTTTCGGCGACGGACAGCCCCAGAAAACATCGGAATTCCACCGCTCTGGCTTTGCGCGCATCGCGTCGCGCCAAGGCATCCAGCGCACGGTCGAGCGCGAGCATCTCCAGCGGATCGCCGTCGAAGCCGGGCACGTGCTCGGCCCATTCGTCGAAGGCGACACGATGTTCGCGACCTTCGCCGCGGCGCTGCGCATTTTCCGCGCGGGCATGGTCGACCAGGATGCGGCGCATCATGCGCGCGACGAGGGCGAAGAAATGGCCGCGATCGCGACAATCCGGCGTACGGCCCGAGGCCAAGCGCAGAAAAGCCTCGTGCATCAGCGCGGTGGCGCGCAGCGTGTGATCGCGGCGTTCGCCGCGCAGGGCGCGCTCGGCCAGCGTGTGCAGATGCCGGTAAACCGACGCCATCAAGGCATCGACCGCTTCGGGCTCGCCGCGCCGCCATGCGTGCAGCCATGCCGTGATCGGCGCGTCCGTGATCGGTGCGCCTGCGACGGAGGACGTTGAGAGCGCGTCGGGCGTCTCGGCCGGGGTGGTCTGTTGCGGGGCGCTCTGTAGCGTGACGTATGGGGACGTGTTCATGGCCTCGTTCCTTGAGTGGATCCGCACGGCATCGCGCGCCGCCCCTTTCGGCGCCGTCACAGCATCCGGTCAAACGGTCGACAAAATCAAGCGCAATGCTCCATTGCCCGACGAACGCCGCCTTCCGCGGTGCGAGCGTCAGGTCAGCGCCTGCAGCCGCGCGGCGAGTTTCTTCGCCGAAGCCCCGCCCTTCGCCCCCAATTCCTGCGCGAACAGCGACACACGCAATTCTTCCAACTCCCAGCGAAAGCGCTGCCAGCCCGGCGCGGCGTCCACGCCGCGGTCGCGCGCATCCTGCAGCGCATCGGCGAACGGTTTGAGTTCGAGCATCCGCGTCTGGTCGCGCATGGGGTCGCGCAACGCGCGCTCGGCGCGCAGCGCGAGCGCCTTGAGATAACGCGGGTACGCATGCAAGGCTTCGGCCGGCGTATCGCGCAAAAACCCCGGCGCCGCCAACGCGGTCAATTGGTCGCGCATATCGTCCAAATTGGCGCGCGCCCAGCCCATCAGCGTCGATTCCAAGGCCGCGCGCACCTCGGCGACCAGCACGAGGATGGTTTCCGCCTGCTTCAAGCGTTCCATCGCTTCGCCGAATACGGTTTTGGCGATCAGATCGCGCCGCTGCGCGAATGTCGCGGCGTCCCGGATCGCGTCCAAACCCTCCGCGCTTGCGGCGACGAACGCCCCTTCGATCGTGTCTTCGCGCAAGCGGTCGCTATCCTTCAGCCCGTCCCGGCGCGGTCGTTGCGATTCGATCGCCGCGTACAGCAAGGCGGTTTTCGCCTGCACCGGCAATTGTTTTCGCGATTGCTTGAGCTTCTCGCTCAGTTCGATCCGCAGCAAACGGCGCACGCCCTGCGGATGATGTCGCTGCGCTTCCGCGCGATCGGCGTGTACGGCCAGCGATACGCTGTCGCCGTCGTCGTGCAGGGCCGGATAGGCGGGCACGCCGCCTGCGCCGACGATACTGACGGGGATCGGCGCGAGCGGAAAGGCGCGCAAGCCGGTCTGCGCCAAACCCTGCGCGGCGCGTGCCGAAAACGCCTCGGCCGCGCGTTTGCCGAAGCGTTCGCGCAAGTCGTCCAGATCGCGCGATTCAGCCAACACCACCTTGCCATCCATATCGAGCAACCGCAGATTCGCACGCAGATGCGGTTCGATCCCGCGC
>JAGNNB010000377.1 GCA_017990865.1 Lysobacteraceae bacterium | reverse complement strand
GGTCGCGCGCACGCCGGATGCGACGGCGGTGGAGTTCGCCGGTCGGCGAATGAGTTATCGCGAATTGGATCGCCGCGGCAATGCGCTGGCGCATGCGTTGCGCGCGCAGGGCGTCGGTCCGGGCGTTCTGGTTGGTCTGTACGTCGAACGCTCGCTGGAGATGCTGGTCGGTCTGGTCGGCATCCTCAAAGTCGGCGGTGCTTACGTGCCGCTGGACCCGAGCTATCCCGCCGAACGTCTCGGCTACATGGTCGAATTGTCGGAATCGCCGGTGCTGGCGACGCAACCTTCCTTGCGCGATGCCTTGCCGTCGATCGTGCCGGCGGGTATGTCGCCGGCCGTCGTGGTCGTCGATGCCGACGCCGCGCTCGGCGCCGATGCCGACGCGCCGCCCGACGGCCCCTCGGGCGAGAACGACCCGGCGTACGTGATCTTCACCTCGGGTTCCACCGGGAAGCCCAAAGGCGTGGAAATTCGCCAGCGTTCGGCGGTGAATCTGCTGCGTTCGATCGCACGCGAACCGGGATTGACCGAAACCGACACGATTTGCGCGATCAGCACGCTGTCCTTCGATATTGCGCTGAGCGAATTGGTGCTGCCGTTGACGGTCGGCGCGCGCATCCTGCTGGTCGATCGCGACACCGTGCGCGATGTCGTGCGCTTGCGCAAACTCGTCGATGCCGAGGGCATCACGATCATGCAGGCCACGCCCGCGACGTGGCGCATGTTGCTGGATCTCGGCTGGACCGGTAAGCCGGGGATGCGCATCATCTCCACCGGCGAAGCCTTGCCGCGCGATTTGGCCGATCGTTTGCTGCCCTGCGCGCCGGAACTCTGGAATCTGTACGGCCCGACCGAAACCACGGTGTACTCCGCGCTGTGCCGCGTCGAGCCGGGCAGCGGCCCGATCATCGTCGGTCGCCCGGTCGATAACACCGTGCTGCGGATCGTCGATAAACGCATGCATCCGCTGCCGGTCGGCGTGCCGGGCGAGTTGTTGATCGGCGGCGTCGGCTTGGCCGCGGGGTATCGCGGACGGCCCGATCTGACCGCCGAGAAATTCATCGCCGATCCTTTCTCCGATGCGCCCGACGCGCGCCTGTATCGCACCGGCGATCTCGCGCTTTGGCGCGAAGACGGCACGGTGCAAGTGGTCGGACGGCTCGATCATCAAATCAAACTGCGCGGTTTCCGCATCGAATTGGGCGAAATCGAATCGGTGCTCGGCGAGTTTCCGGGCATCACCCAAGCGGTGGTGCATTGCCGCGAAGATCGCCCCGGCGACCGTTATCTCGCGGCTTATTTCACGCACGACGGCGCCGCGCCCGACGAATCGGCCCTGCGCGCGCATTTGAAGAACGCGTTGCCCGAGTACATGGTGCCCGGCGCGTTCGTGTGTCTCGACGCGTTTCCGCTCACGCCGAACGGAAAAGTCGACCGACGCGCGCTGCCTGCGCCGCAGGTCGGCGGCGCGCCCGGCGACGGCGGCGATTTCCAAGGCCCGCGCACAGCCGAGGAACAAGCCTTGGCCGAGTTGTGGTGCGAATTGCTCGCTCTGCCGCGTGTCGACGTACGCGCCAATTTCTTCGATCTGGGCGGTCATTCGCTGCTGGGTACGCGCATGTTGGCGCGCATCGAAGACGAATTCGGCGTCGAATTGCCGTTGCGCACGCTGTTTGACACGCCCGTTCTGGAGCGTTTGGCGGCGCGTGTCGCCGAAGCGATCGAGGAGCTCGATGCGGAGTTGGGCGATTACGACGATCTGAGCGACGAAGAACTTCGACAGCGCCTCGAGCGCGGTCCATTGGTGGGGTGAGGCATGAGCGAATTGGAAAAGCGGCTGGCGAACTTGTCGCCCGAAAAACGGGCGCTGCTGATGCAGCAACTCGCCAAGAGCGCGGCGAGAGAGAACACGCAGCAGGAGATCGGTCGTCGCGCGCGCCCCGAGCGCATGCCGCTGTCGTCCGCGCAGCAGCGCTTGTGGATTCTCGACCGCTTCGATCCGGGCAATTCGATCTATAACGTCACCATGTTGCTGCGGATGGTCGGCCCGCTGAATGTGGACGTGCTGTCGCGTACGCTGAGCGAGATCGTGCGCCGGCACGAAACCTTGCGCACGGTTTTCGTCAGCGACGATGAGGGGCCGTATCAGCGCATTTTGCCCGCGGAACCGCTGCCGCTGGCCCGGTTCGATCTCACCGATCGGCCCGAGGACAAGCGTCTCCGCGCGGCGATGGAGCTCGCGCGCGAGGACGCCGCCGCTTCGTTCGATCTGGTCGAAGGTCCGATTTTGCGCGCCGGTCTGGTCAAGCTGGGCCACGACGATCATCTGTTGATGATGAGCGCGCATCACATCGCGGTGGACGGTTGGTCGTTCGGCATTCTGGCCGGCGAACTGACCGAGCTCTACTCCGCCTACATCGCGGGGAAACCCTCGCCGCTCTCCGAATTGCCTATCCAGTACGCCGACTACACGCTGTGGCAGCGCGACGAGATGGAAGGCGAAGGCCTGCGCAATCAATTGGCGTATTGGAAAACGCAATTCGAGACCCTGCCACCGGTGCTGGAGTTGCCGGGCGACCGGCCGCGCCCAGCGGTGCAGAGTTATCGAGGCGATTTGTACCGCTATGTCGTTCCCGCGTCGGTCTTCGATGCGGTGAAGAAGGTCGCGCGCCAAGAGGGCGCGACCGCGTTCATGGCGTTCCTGGCCGCCTATCAAGTGCTGCTGGCGCGGTATTCCGGGCAAGAAGATTTGGCGATCGGCGTCGGCAACGCGAACCGCCCGCGACGCGAGCTCGAAGCGCTGATCGGTTTCTTCGTCAACACGCTGCCGCTACGCGGCGATTTGTCCGGCGATCCGACGTTCCGCGAACTGCTGGCGCAGGTGAAACAGCGCACCGTCGACAGCTACGCCAACCAGGACATGCCGTTCGAGCGGCTGCTGGAAACGTTGAACTTCGAACGCAATCTCAGCCACACGCCGCTGTTCCAAACGATGGTGTTCTTCCAGAACTTCCCGGAGCGCAACATCGATTTGGCGGGTTTAAAGATTGTGCCCGTCAACATCGAAGGCGCGCATTCGGGAACGTCCCGCACCGACGCGACCATCTTCGCCAGCGAAGTCGGCGGCGAGTTGCTATTGCTGATCGAGTACGCCACCGATCTGTTCGATCACGATTACATCGCCGGTTTCGCTGCGCATTTGCAGCAATTGTTGGTCGCGATCGCCGAAGACCCGGGCAAGCGTTTGTCCGAGTTGGAGATCATGCCGCCCGAACAGCGCAAGCGCGTCGTCGAAACGTGGAACGTCACGGCGCAGCCGCTGCCCGCGGAAGCGACGATGCACGCGATGTTCGAAGCGCAAGCCGCGCGCGCGCCGCAGGCGACGGCGGTGGTGCAGTACGACGACGCCGGCAAAGTCGAGCGCTTGAGTTACGCCGAATTGGACGCGCGAGCCGAACGCATCGCCGCGCAGTTGCGCGCGCGCGGTTGCGGCCCGGGCAAGATGGTCGGGCTGTTCCTGCATCGCAAGCCGCATATGCTTGCGGCGATGCTCGGCGCCTGGAAAGCGGGCGCCGCTTACGTGCCGCTCGATCCGAGCTATCCGGCCGAGCGCATCGCATGGATGCTGGAAGACTCCGTCGCGCCGGTGGTGTTGGTCGATCCCGAGCTCATCGCCGAATTGCCGGCCGGTGCGCATGCGGTCTTGTCGATCGAGGATGCGCTTGCGGCCGACGCGCTGACGGCCGGTCCGCCGGCGTCGACCGATGCCATCGCGACGGCGGGCGCGGAAGACACCGCCTACG
>JAGNNB010000376.1 GCA_017990865.1 Lysobacteraceae bacterium | reverse complement strand
GTAGGTTTCCGCGGGCGCGATACGGAATTCATCGACGGTCGCGGGATGCACGGGCTGTCCGTCGGCGGCGATCACCGTGAGTTTCAAACCGGGAATGCGCACGTCGAAATAGGTCATCGCGGCGGCATTGATCACGCGCAGTCGCACGCGTTCGCCCGGTGCGAATACGCCGGTCCAATTGCCGGCCGCGGTCTTGCCGTTCATCAAATAGGTGTAAGTGCCAGCGTTGACGTCGGACAGGTCCGTCGGCGTCATCCGCATCGCGCCCCAGGCTTTGCGGTCGCGCAGCGTGGCCTCGATGCCGTCGCGCTGCGCGTCGCGCACGAAATCGCCGACAGTGCGTTGATACACATTGTCGTGCATCGCCATTTTTTTCAGCCGCGCGAACAGCGCGTCGCCCGACAAATCGGTCCAATCCGACAACATCACCACGTAATCGCGCTGATAGCGATGCGGCTCGGGTTCGCGCGGGTCGACGATCAAGGCGCCGTAGAGCCCGGCTTGTTCCTGGAACCCGGAATGGCTGTGATACCAGTAAGTGCCGCTTTGTTTCAGCGTAAAGCGATAGAGATACGATTCGCCCGGGCGAATGCCGTCGAAACTCATGCCCGGCACGCCGTCCATATTCGCGGGCAGCAGAATGCCGTGCCAATGGATCGACGCGATGTTGCCGTGCGCGCCGTGCGCGGGCAATGCGTTGCTCACGCGCAAGGTCACGGTGTCGCCCTCGCGCATGCGCAGCGTCGGTGCGGGCAGCGAGCCATTGACGGTCACGGCGGGGCGCAAGCGGCCGGTGAAATTCGCGAATGTCGCGCCGATCGATAGCGCGAAATCCGTACCGGTCAACACCGGAACGGCCGAAGAGACGAGTGCCGAGGCGTTCGCTAGCGCCCAATCGCCTGAGCCGACGATCACGCCGCCGGCCGCGAGCCCTTGCACGAAGCGGCGTCGAGAACGATCGAAAGACGGCGGGAACGGCATTCGAGTGACCTGCGGCGAGTGGAGCGATGGGCGAACGATGCGTCGGGTCGAGATGCGCATTCGAATTCCTGCATTCGAATCGCGCATTCGAATCGCGCAATCGAATCGCGCAATCGAATCGCGCAATCGAATCGCGCAATCGAATCGTGCAATCGAATCGTGCAATCGATTCGTGCAATCGAATCGTGCAATCGATTCGATGTATTTTCGATTCGAAACGGCGCTTGCGACGCCGCCAGAGTATATCGCGGGCGTTCGTAATTCCGCGTTGTACACCGAGCATTGTCGCTCGGGCTGCCGTTCACGTTAATGCGCGTTCAAACACCCGTGACGATCCTCGCGCTGGCGCCCTCGCTGGAATTCACCACCACGCGTCGCGCAGCTTGTACCACGACATCGCGGCGACCAGCAGCGGCGTGCGGAGCGAGCGGCCGCCAGGAAAATCGCGATGTCGAATGCGTTCGTAGACATCCAAACGCTCGTGTTGACCGCGAATCGCTTCGGCGAGCACGCGGCCAGCCAGATTCGTCGCCGCCACGCCGTGGCCCGAGAAACCCTGCGCGAAATACACGTTCGGATCGAGGCGACCCCAATGCGGCGCGCGGTTGAGACTGATGTCGATCACACCGCCCCACAAATACTCGAAATCGAGATCGCCGAGCTGCGGAAACACCTTGCGCATGCGGTGGCGCATGATGCTGCGCAGATTCGGCGGCGTGAGATTGGAATAACTGGCGCGCCCGCCGAAGAGCAACCGCCCATCCGCGCTGAGGCGGAAATAATCCAGCGCCCAGTTGGTGTCCGCTACCGCCATGCCGTTGCGGATCAACGATTGCGCCAGGGTCGGCGGCAATGGCGCGGTCGCGCCGATGTAAGTGCCAACCGGCATGATTTTGCGGTCGAGTTCCGGTGCGACGCCGTGCACCAGCGCATTGCCGGCCAGAATGACGGTCTTGCAGCGCACGCGGCCGTTCGCGGTGTGCAAAACCGGCGCATCGCCGCGCGTCATGCGCAGGACGTGGCTGCGTTCGTGTATGCGCACGCCGGCATTCAGCGCCGCGCGCGCCAGTCCCAACGCATACTTCAAGGGATGCAGATGGCCCGAACGCGGGTCGAACAGACCACCGAGATAGCGCGGCGAATCCAACTGCGAGCGCAGGGTGTCGCGATCCCACCACTCGAGCGGATAATCGTATTTCGCCGCGAGTTCGTCGCGCCAAGCGCTCAATTCGTCGATATGGCGCGGTTTGATCGCCACGGTGCAATGCCCGTCGCGCCAATCGCAGTCGATGCCGTAGCGTTCGCGGCGTTCGCGGATCAAATCGACCCCTTCGCAGGACCAATCGAACAGCTTGCGCGCGTCGTCGCGGCCGAGCAGGTTTTCGATTTTCGATTCGCCGCAGCCGTAACCGAACAGAATTTGCCCGCCGTTGCGGCCGGATGCGCCCCAACCGACGCGTTCGGCTTCCAATACGACGACGCGATAGCCGGCTTCGGCCAATTCCAACGCGGCCGACAGACCGGTGTAGCCTGCGCCGAGAATGCAGATATCGGTCTGCGTCTCGCCTTCCAGCGCCGGTTGCGGCGGCAGGGGCTCGACGCTGGCGGCGTGCCAACTGGGCGGGTAGGCCGAGGCTGCGGTGCGTGCCGTCATTCGGCGCCTCGTTGCATCGACAGCGCATGGGCGTACGCGCGGGCGATCCATGCGTCGATGCCTTCGATCGCGCCGGATTCGCCGAACAGCGAGAACAGCCACCAATCGCCGCCGATCGGCGATGCTTTCGCGCCCACGGCGGCCGCCGCGTGCGCTGCGTCCGATGGAATCCGCAGGGTCAGACCGTGCATGCCTTCGGCGAAGGCGAAGATGCGGTCGCCGACATAAGCGACGACATAGGCGTACCGTGAATAATCCGGGCTGTAGCAGTCGGCGCCCGGGAGACCGCGAACGGTCTTGAACAACGGTTCCACGATGTCCGAATGCGCGGACAACCCCCGCAGATGACGCAGCGCATCCGCATTTTCGGGTTCGAGCGAGAGCGATGTCGGTACGGGTGCGGTCATCGGCGCAGGCGGGTTGCGATCGTTGCGGTGCGCTCAGACCGACCGCAAATACCAGTCGTATTCGAGCGTGGTCACTTCGCGATAGAAACTGTTCAGTTCCTTGAGCTTTTGCTGCCCGTAGACATGCCGGAAGGTCTCGCTGAATTGCGTGGCGATGAACTCGCTGGCCATGAAATCCTGGATCGCGTCGCGCCAATACGGCGTCTTGATCGTGGTTTGTTCGTAGGCATTGCCGACGATCGGCGCGCCGGGGTCGTAACCGTGCTCGATACCGTCGAGCATGCCCGCGAGCACCGCGGCGGTGGCGAGGTAGACGTTGGCGTCGGCGCCGGCGATGCGGTGTTCGATGCGGGTGTTCTTTTCGTCGCTGTGCGGGATGCGCATGGCGACGGTGCGGTTATTGAAGCCCCACACTTCGTTCAACGGCACGAAGGCGTTGAGCACGAAGCGGCGATAGCTGTTGGCGTTGGGCGCGAACAGCAGCAAACAATCCTTGGCGCTGCGCTGCAATCCGCCGATGGCGTGGCACAGCGGGTCGGTCGGCGCTTCGGGCGGGCCGGCGAAGACGTTGCGGCCATCGCGATCGAGCACGCTGACGTGCACATGCAAGCCACTGCCGGCTTGATCGACCAAGGGCTTGGCCATGAAGCTGGCCTGCAGGCCTTGCTGCTGCGCCACGGCCTTGATCGCGCGCTTGAGGTAAATCGCGTCGTCGCAGGCGAGCAGGGCGTCGTCCGGATGCTTGAGGTTGACTTCGAATTGCCCGGGCGCGTATT
>JAGNNB010000375.1 GCA_017990865.1 Lysobacteraceae bacterium | reverse complement strand
TGCGCAATTGATCGTCGATGTCGTCGCCCGCATGCTCGAAGAACAGCGCGTAATCCAGGCCGAGGCCCGCGGCGAGAATCAAGGCGACCAAATGGAACAGCGTCAATTCCACGCCGAAGCCGCGCAGCACGGCCAGCACCAACAATGTCGTCAACGCCATCGGCAGCAGCACACGGCGCACGCGATGCGGCGCGCGCAGCGCCAGCCACACCGTCGCCGCCAGCAGCAGTGCGGCTACCGCGAGCGAGGCGAGTACGCGCTCGCGATACGCGACGACCAACGACTCCGACGCGGTTTTCAGATCCAGCAATTCCACGCCCTCGCGCGCGGACACGGGCAAACGCGCGATCGCCTGCGCGACGCGTTCGGGCGCGCGCAGGCCGGTCATCGATACCATCGCCACCGCGCCGTCGTCGTGTTGCACCCACAAACCGCCGATGCGCGCGGCGAGCGGCGTGCCCGCGATATCGAGCGGCGTCAGCGGCGGCGCGGTGCGCGCGATTTCGGCGTCGGCGAGAAACGCGTCGAAGGCGTCGCTGCGGAATGGCGTGGTCGCCACCGCGGCGTCCAGCGCGGCGCGCAACGCCTCAGGCTTCGGAATACGCGCCTGTCGCGCGCGCTGCGTCGCGGCGCTGGGCACGATGCGCGCGGCGCTGTCGTAACCGACCAACACGTCGTCGGCGACCAACGCATCCAACACGTCGTGCAGCGCTTCGGTGCGGCGCAGCGCGGTTTCGGCGTCCGCGCCGCGCACCGCGATCAACCAACGCACGTCGGGCGCGCCGAGTGCGTCGCGCAGATGCGCGTCGCGCGCCAAGGCGTCTTTTGGCACCGGCGTCAGTTTCGACAAGTCGTTTTGCCACGCCGCGCCCGGCGCGAAAATCACCACGCCCAGCGCGACGGCCGCCAACGCGCCCAACGCGAATCCATTGGGCCGCGGCAAGCGCGCGACGCGACGCCACAATGCGGCGAGACGCGGCGATGCGGCGGGGTCGCGCGGTTCGGGATCGATCAATCCCGGCAACAAAAACCGCGTCGTCAACGCAGCGACGCCGAGCCCCGCGATGGTGAACACCGCGAGTTGGCGCAACCCATCCACGCCGGAAAACAAAAACGTCATGTAGGCGATACACGTCGAAGCCACGCCGGTCGCGAGCGTAGGCCAGATCGCGCGCGCGTTGGCCCACGGCGAGACGCCGGCGCGTTGATGGCTGAACAAATGGATCGGGTAATCCTGTACCACGCCGATGAGCGTGAAACCGAACGCGACGGTGATGCCGTGTACGCCGTCGAACAACAACGCCACCGCGCCCAAACCCGCGAGCCCCGCGCTGGCGAGCGGCAACACGCCGAACAGCGGCGTGCGCCAACTGCGGTAGGCGATGAGCAACAACAGGATCAAGCCGATGGTATCGATCATGCCGATCCAATTCGCTTCGCGCTGCGTGCGCCCGCCGATCTCCACCGAGAACGCGCCAGGGCCGGTCAGCGTCATCGTGGTCGCGGTGTCGCCGCGCGCGGCGTCGAATGCGGCGCGCACCGCACCGACGGCGTCGGCTTGTCCCGCCGGATCGAAACCGGCGGCTTTCGTTTCGATCGCGAGCAAGGCTTCGCGGCCTTTCGGATCGAACCACACCTCATGCAAGCGCTGCGGCGCGTTCGCGGGCGTCAAGGTTTCGGCGACGCGCAGCGTTTCCAGAGTGGGGTCGGACGGCAGCAGCGGTTCGAGCAAGGTCGCCGCGGGCGAACCCAAATCCTGCACGCGTGTTTGCAATTCCTCGGTCAGCGTCGCGACATCGAAGCGCGGCGTATCCATGGCAGGCGAGAGCAAATAACGATACGGACGCAGACGTTCGGGGATCGCGTCGAGCCCGTCGCCCGCGCCGTTCGCGACCAGACCGAAGCGCGGATCGTTCGCGAGTTTCGACGCGACCGCCTGCGACTGCAGCGCCAATGTTTCGGCATCGGCGCCCTGAATCGACATCAGCAGCAAGCGCGAACCCGGGCCTTCGCCGAGTTCGTCGAGCAATAATTTCTGCGCGGGCGTTTGCGCGGCGGGCATGAATTTGCGCAGATCGCCGCTCATCTGCAGACGCCCGCCGATCAGCCATGCCGTGGCGACCAGCACCAACAGCCACAGCAGCGCGAGCGCGAGTCTCGCTGCGGGTTTCATGCGCGATGGCCCATCGACGACGACAGGCGGCGCGAATGCGCGAAACCCGTGCGCGCCATCATTTCGCTCCCGCGCGGCACAAGGCTTCCAGCGCGTTCGCATCGCTTTGCGGTTTCGCCGCCAGCGCCGCGCTGGCCAGCAACGTGCGCTGCAGCGGGCCTTTCGTCGGTTGGGTTTCGATGCAGCGCAATTCCGCGCCCTGGCCGTACAGCGCGATGCTGCGCACGCGGGCGGCGAGGGCCGCGTCTTTCGGCGTCAGCGTCAGCGTCCAACGCTGCGCGGTGCCGGCGGGCGCAAGACGATAGACGCGTTCCAAGCCGACGCGATCGCCGGCCAGCAGCGCGCCGAAACTGCTCTGCAAACTCGCCAATTCCGGCACGCGCGCGAGCGAGAACGTGCGCGGCGGTTTGCCGTCGCGCGAAATCGCGGCCTGTCCGGCGCCGGTTTTCGAAGAGACGATCGTGGTCGTTTCCTTGTACGGCGCACGCACTTCGCGCACGAGCGTCCGTTCGTCGGGGCGACGATATTCGCCCGACAATCGCAGCGGTGTTTTCAACATCGCCGAGGCGCGCAATTCGACGAAGTCGGTGCGCATCGGCGCGGGCCGCGCGAGCGCGCGCAGGATCCACTCGCTACCGAACGCCTGCGCTGCGCTTGCCTGCGCGCCCGTCGCCGGCTTGCTCGCGGTTTGCGCGCGCGCCTCAGGCGCGATCGACGGTGCCGCCGTCAGCAGGCTCAGCGCCGCGACGAGAAGCGGGGTCGGTATGCGCATCGGTATGTCCTCGGGCGGCGTCTTCCCAGACGTTATAGAAGTTGAACCAGTTGTAGGGCGCGCTGCGTGCGGCGGCTTCGAGCCGAACCACATAATCGCGCACCAATTCGGCGAGACGTTCGGCGCGCTGCGCGCGCGGCACATCGAGCCGGTCGCAGAAATGCTCGAAGCGCAGATCGTAACGACGGCCGCCACGATACAGGCCGAACGCCAACGTCACCGGCGCTTTCAGCGCCAAGGCGATCAACCACGGCGCGGTGGGAAACGCCGCGGGCAGGCCGAAGAACGGCGCTTCGATGGTCTGCCCACCGGGTTGCGCGCGATCGACCAACAGCGCGACCAACGCGCCTTGTTGCACCGCTTCCTGGATCGCCAGCATCAGCGCGGGGCCGTCCTGTCCGGCGTCGATCACGGTCGCCGCCACGTCGGGATTCAGCGCTTCCAGCAACTCCGTCACCGCCGGGTTGTGGGCGCGATCCAGCACCACGCGGATGATGTATTCCGGCCGCTTGCGCGCCAGCACCCGCAGCACTTCGAAACTGCCCAGATGCGAGCCGAACAGCAGCATGCCCTTGCCGGTGTCGAGATGACCGTGCAGCACGTCCAGCCCGGTGACGTTCACGTCGAAGCGCCGCGCCATGCGCTCGGGGCCGTCGCCGAGCAGAAACACTCGGTCGAGAATGGTCGAGGCGAAGGTGTGAATATGCTTGGCGCTATCCCACAGCGTGGCCGGCCGGCCGAGCGCGCGATCGAACCACTGCCGCGAAGCGCGCCGCTCGGGGCCGCGCCGGATCAGAAAGTACAGGGTGATCGGATACAGCAGCAGTCGCGATACCGCGCGACCGCCGTAGCGGCCGATCGAACGGATCAGCCACAGC
>JAGNNB010000373.1 GCA_017990865.1 Lysobacteraceae bacterium | reverse complement strand
CGACATCGACGTGCTGGTCAACAACGCCGGGCTCGCGCTCGGCACCGCACCGGCGCAGCGCGCGGACCTGGCACAGTGGAAACAAATGATCGACACCAACGTCACCGCGCTGGCGACGATGACCTATCTGCTGCTGCCGCGGTTGATCGAGCGTAAAGGCGCGATCCTCAACATCGGTTCGGTCGCCGGCACGTATCCGTACACCGGCGGCAATGTGTATGCCGGCACCAAGGCCTTCGTCTCGCAGTTTTCGCTCGATTTGCGCTGCGACCTGCACGGCAGCGGCGTGCGCGTGACCAGCCTGGAACCGGGCATGGCCGAAACCGAGTTCACGCTGGTGCGCACCGGCGGCGATCAAGTCGCATCGGACACGCTATACACAGGCGCCGACCCGATGACCGCCGACGACATCGCCGACACCTTGTTCTGGGTGGCGAACCTGCCGCCGCATCTCAACGTCAATCGCATCGAACTGATGCCGGTGCGGCAGTCGTTCGCGGGCTTTCAGGTCGCGCGCGAAAGCTGATCGACGCGGCGGTTGCGCGCTGTCGCGCGTGCGGTGCGGCTTCTGCGGCGTTTATGGAGAGGATTCGGTCGGAACGATCGTCAGCGGTTCGCTGCGCAACGATTCGGCGATCACCGCATCGACCCACGCGCGATCGACGAGATAGGTACTGCCGGCGATCTCTTCCGGCGTCGCCACGACATCGGTCTTGAGATCGATGCGGGCTTTGGTGCGATACCAGCCAAGATCGAGATCGGGTGCGAGCGCGCCATCATCGCCGCAAGCCATCGCAGGATCGATCAACAGGATCGCGTGCGCCTGCGGCCAGTATACGCGCACCACGTCCGCTGCGTTTTCCCTCGTGCGCAGACCGACGTACAAGCGTTGCGGACCGCGGGCGGCAGGGTCGTCTTCGACGATTCGGCGCAGCAACGCGGCGATGCAGGCGTTCCCGGCGGCAACGGGCGTGGCGGCGATGTCAAGCGGCGGTGACGGCAGATTCAGCGAAGAATCGGTCGACGAATCGGCAGACTCCGGTAGCGCCGCAAGCGAACAGGCATGCGCGGCGAATAGGCAGACGAATGCGAGCACGCGCGCGAAGCGATGCATCACGAAGATCCTAAACATCGCTTCGCACCTGAGTCGAGATCGGAACCTTGGGCCGCTCGGCGTTGCGGCGCAATAGCGCATCGCGCAAACGCAATCCCGGTTTTTCGACGGTGTAGTGCAAGATCACCGCGGTCAACAACGACGCCGCGCCGTACGTCAGAAACGCGATGTAACCACGCCCGTCCAACGCATCGCCCAAGTGCATCTCCACCAGACCGTAAACGGGTTTGTGAACCAAGTACAGACTGTAGGACACCGCCGCCAGCCAACCCGCGCCGGGCAGCGCGCGACGGCCGATCCAACTGTTCGTCTGCGCGCCTGCGAACACCAGCAACGCCAACGCGAACGACAAGACCGGCCAGCCGATGCTGTTGCCGAGCAAGCCGGCGCGCTCGCGGAACAACCAGAACGCCAGCGCCATGCCGGCCAAGCCCGCGACCAGCAGGACATTCGCGCGCGCGCCGAGTCGCGCCCACAGCGCGGGTCGATACGTTTTCAGCACCGCCAACGCGACGCCCGCGAGCAAACCGTCGAGCCGGTTCCAGGTCGGATAGTAGATATCCTCGACGAACCAGTTGCGATCCGGCGCCAAGGCATCGAAATGCAGCCAGATTGCGGTGCGCAATGCGATACCGCCCAGCACCAGCGCGAAGCAGAACGCGACGAGCGCGGCGCGGGAGCGCAGCCTGACGAACCCGAGCGCCAGTATCGGGAACAGCAGATAGAAATGCTCCTCCACGCACAGCGACCACGCATGCGAAAACGCAGCGTTGCGGCCGTAGTCGATGGAGACGTTCACGAAGAAGAACGCGAACTTCCACCACGGCTCCATGCCCGGCGCTTCGGCGAAATCCGGCCACAGCAGGTACACGGCCAACACCGCCCAAAACGCCGGCAGGATGCGGAACGCGCGGCGCAGATAGAACCCGCCGAAGGAAAACCGCTCGCCGCGCGCCAACGGCGCCAACACCTGCGAGCCGATCAAAAACCCGCTGAGGACGAAGAACAGATCCACTCCCATCCAGCCGTAACGCTGCGCCCACTGCCAATCGCTGCCCAGTCCGCCGACGAGAAAAGAATGGAACAGCATCGTCCACACCACGGCGATGGCCCGGAGCAGGTCCAAGCCGGGCATGCGGCGGTCGTGCGAATGCGTCGGTACGTCCGGCATGGCGGCGCTCGGCGCGAGGGTCGTTTCGTTCAAGGCGATCTCTACCGGCTCCCGGGCCGTCGTTCGCCATCGTAACGCGGGCGCATCGCGCGGTCATGGCGACGCATTGTCACTGCCGCAACATGGGGTTTGCGCAGCGGGACGCCGACGACGCGTCTTTCGAGAACGACGAAGATTCGCACCGCAGAAAAAACGCAGGCCGGACACCCGGCCTGCGTTTCGGCGACGCCGATGCGGCTCGATCAGGGAATCGGGCAACCGCAACCGCGATGGCACAGCCGTGCGCGCGACGAGCAGGTCGCATAGGACGTGCCGGCGGCCAAGCAGGCATCGAAAGCCGCATCGCATCGATCGTGGCAGGTGAGACAGCCGACCGCCGAGGGTTGGAAGGCGCTGGCCGAG
Organism: Lysobacteraceae bacterium; assembly: GCA_017990865.1. Classification (GTDB taxonomy): domain Bacteria; phylum Pseudomonadota; class Gammaproteobacteria; order Xanthomonadales; family Xanthomonadaceae; genus Lysobacter_I. The sequence continues at coordinate 1,144 of JAGNNB010000373.1, read as the reverse complement.
ATCGCGAAGCCGAACGCGAACACGGCGGCGGAGATCAACGTCAATGATTTCAGTTTCATCGTTACGCTCCTTGTAAGCCCGGAATCGGGCGGGGCCAGACTAACGCTGGGATATTCGCGCGAGCAAGCCCTCGTCGCGCGTTGCGTCCGAGAACGAACGGGCGACGAACCGCCCGTTCGTAAGGTCATACCAAGCGGACCGATAGCGCGATCATGGCTCCCGATCGCAAGGGCAGGTACGGATGCAGGTCTGATAACGCGACAGGCACAACGCGCTGCCGGTACCCGAAGCGAGGCACTGTTGATATTTCGTCTGGCAACTGTAATAGCACACCGGACATGTCGGCAACGCGGTGGCGCTGAAAGACAGTCCCAGACCCAACGCGAAAGATGCCAATACCAGCAACAAAGATGTCTTGAATTTCATCGCGATTCCTCCATAAGACCCGCAGTCGGGCACGCGCCGAATCCGGCGCATCCATTGTTCATCCGATGCCAACGACGGCGGCGCAAAAAACGCGACAACCCGCGCAGCGCGATCATCGGATGTCGCGCGAGGCCCGACCGAAGGTTCGCGCGGGTTCGAGCGCGCGGCCGCTCAGCAGGCGCAATCCGCGCGGCAGGCCGTGTAGCGGCTCAAACACGTCGCGGCGGGTTGCCCCGAAGCGAGGCATTGGTTGTATGTGTTTTTGCAGGCCGTTCGGCACGGATTGCAGCCGCCGGTAGCGGTCGACTCGAACGACATGCCGGACCCGAACACGAACGCGGCCGTCGCGGCCCACAGCACCCATTTCGGGGTCATGACGTTATCCTCCCTTGATTTCGAGATCGGCTCGATGTCGAGGTTGGCTCGATCTCGGCGCGGACATGGCGTCCGCGCGCTTCACCCTAAAACGATTCGAAACGCAGAAACGTCAGATGGATCACATTTCGCGGCGCGCGAGCCGCAACGATCAGACCGTCGGTTCGTCGTTCAGATAGGTGTATGCGGTCAAGCCTTTTTCCAGCGCTTCGTTCAGCCGCGTCGCTTCGCCCTTGCTCAGATCGACGGCGCCCACTTTCGCGCGATAGATGCGACGCAGATCGTCCACTTTGTAGCCGACGTAGTCGAGCATCACGTCGGTGGTGTCGCCGCGGCGCTGCTG
>JAGNNB010000374.1 GCA_017990865.1 Lysobacteraceae bacterium | reverse complement strand
CAGCGGCAGTCGGGGCGTTGTGCGTGGCCGGCGCGGCCGCGGAGGTCTCGGCGAGGCTCATCGCGCACCTCCTTGCGCGGCGGAACGCTGCTCGATTTCCGCATTGACCAATGCGTCCACCGCCTGGTCGAAGTAATTGCGGCGGATGGTGGTGCCCAACTGACGCAGATACGAACGCAGATACGAAATACGCACTTCGGGTTTATCGGTTTCGCGTTTGAGGAACGGCAGATCCGATTCGACCATATGCCGGATGACCAGCATCGGGATCGGGCTGCGCAGCGGACGGAAGGCCTCGTTACGCAAGCCGGGCGTTTCGTTGCGCGAATGGAATTCGCCGAGCATCAAGCCGACATCGACGAAATTCGGCTTGAGTTTGGCTTGCATCGCATCGATCCACGTCGCAGCGTTCTCGCCGAGCCCCGAGAACACCACCATGATGACCTTGTTGATCGCCATCGGGCCTTCGCGCGGTTCGGTTTCGACGAAGATCTTCCGGCATTCCTCGGTCACGTCCTGAATGCGCTGCGGGTCGGGCGCGGCATCCTGAATCTCGGTCATCCAGATCGTGTCCAGTTCCAAGGCCATCGGCGTGAACGGGCAGACCGGCCCGGCGCGACCGAGATCGGGGTTCGGGCGCGCCAGAAACCGACGCACCCAGGCGATCGTCGAACCCAAGGGCGATTCGACCTCGGCGGCCGCGTCCACTTCGGACGCACGCCGCAGAACGAAATGGACCGCCGACGCGCCTTTCGCCGGCCCGCCGGCGCCGTGCGCTTCGGTCGAGACCGGACAACCCGTCGCGGTGTGATTGTTAGCGTTCATTGCGTTCTTCCTATGAATGATCTGCATGGTGCGCATTTCGTTTTCGGCATCGCGATTCGGACATCGGTCCGATCGGTCCGCGGCCGTCGTCGGACGCGTATCGCCGTCCTTCGACCATCGTTCGGCCATCCGTCTGCCGTCGTGCGCACGGGTACGATCGGCGATCGCCCGCGCTTCCATCGTTCATCGGCAACCACGCAAGGCGGCGCCGGAAACGGACAGCGCTAGGCGCCGCGACACAAGACACGGCGCGAACCGCACCGTCCTGTCGCCAGCCTCGCATTCCATCCGTTCGTCGCATCGTCGTCTCCGCGTGTATTGCCATTCGTGAGTGTTCCTAGGATCGGTCTCGCTACGTCGCCGTGACGACTGCGTCGGGCGCATCGGGCAAGGCGCTGTCGATCTCGCGCACCGACCGCATGGCGTAGCCGGCAGCGGCGATCGCGCTCATCGCCAAACCCAACACGATGAACATCAACCCCAAGCCACGTCCCTCGCCGACGCCGATCGCGGCACCGACGGTGGACGCCAAGGCGCCACCGGGCATCATCGCGGGCTCGAAGACGTATTCAGCCAACGGGCCGGCCAGCAGATAGCCCAAGGGCAGCGCCGCTTCGCTGGTCATGCGTAGCATCGCCATACAGCGTCCCAACAACTGCGACGGCACCTTGCTTTGCCATAAGGCATAGCTCGCCGATTGCGCGGGCGGGATGCTGAGGAACATCAGAAAACCGGCGACGATCAGCAGCGTCAGCGACGGCGCGACACCGTGCAGCGCGATCATCAAACCGCTGAAAATGCTGAACCCCAGGACGCTGTGGATCTTGTGTCGCGTACCGCCCCATAGGGTGATCAGCAGGCCGCCGACCAACAAGCCGCTGCAACTGAGCGACATCTGCAAACCGAGCAGCGCTTTGTCGCCGTTGGCGACGGCGAGCACCAAGGGCGTGATCGCGATACTGGCGATGGCGAACACGAAACTGCTGGCCGTGCTGAGCAAGAGCAGACCGAACAGACCGGGGCGCTCGGCGATATAGCGCCAGCCGTCGTGGGCTTCGCGCAGCAAGTCAGGCGCGTCTTCTTCGCTGCGCTGCGGGCGCGGAATGCGCGCGATCGCGATACAGACGGCGCCGACGACGAAGGTAGCGGCATCCACCCACAACACGCTGGCCAGACCGAAGAATTTCATCAAGATGCCGGCCAAGGCGGGGCCGCCGACCAACGCGAAGCCCTGCCCGGTCTGGATCAAGCCGTTGAGGCGCACCAATTGATCGCGATTCGCGAGCAGCGGCACGCTGGCGGCGTAAGCGGGCTGCAGGAAACAGTTCGCGATCGCGGTCAAACCGACGCCGAGGTAGATTTGCCACATGCTCAGATTGCCGGTGGCGACCGAAAGCGCCAACGCGGCGATCGTCAGCGCCGACACGGATTCGCAAACGATCATGATCCGCCGCCGATCCCAGCGATCGACCAACGCGCCCGCGAACGGCGAAACCAGCATCACCGGCACCGCCATCGCGACGAAGACCATGGCGAATTGCATGGTCGAGCCCGTGGTGTCGTACACCCACACACCCAGCGCGAAACTGGTCAGGCGCGAACCCACGCCCGACACCAACTGACCGAACCAGATCAGCAGGAAATCGCGCAGGCCTTTGCGGTTCGTATCGATCGTGGCGTCCATCGTCGGTGTCAGGCCTCGGTGGGGACGGGCAATGCGCCGCAATCGCGCAGGAAATCGACGTAACGCCCGAACAGCGCGCGATCCGCCGGCAAACAGCGAATGCCGAAGCGCGCGGCCACGGCTTCGGTGGCGCCGCAATCGAAGGTGGGCATCGTCCAATCGTCGGCGCTGGTTTCCTCAGTCGCCTCTTGAGTCGCTTCGCCGGTCGCCTCATGGAACATGCCGGCGAACGGTTTGAGCGCGTTGTCTTCGCCGGCTTCCACAGCGTCCAGCAATGCGCGTCGCCATTGCGGATAAGGCACTTCCTCGATCGCGAAGCCCCGCTCGCGCAACGTCGCCACAGCATCGGTGACCGGCAGTGTGTTCGGGTTGAAATAGTGATAATCGCCGTTGGCGTCGCCGCCGCCGAGCATCGCGCGCACCAGCGTCTTGGCGACATAATCCACCGGCGTCATATCGAAAAAATCGCCCGGGGCATACGGCGCTTTGCCGAGCTGCGCGCAGCCGCGAATCCAGGCGTTGAAATAGTCGCCGACATTGCTGATGCCGGTCGTACCGTCGCCGGTGATGCGCGCGGGGCGATGGATCGCCACCGGCACGCCGCGCGAGCGCGCGAGCAGGCCGAGTTGCTCGCTGACCCATTTGCTTTGGTTGTAACCGCCGTATTGGCCTTCCGGATCGGGCGGCGGGCTGGATTCGCGCACCGTCGTGCCGGAATGTTTGCGGGTGACATAGACGCCCAGCGTCGACACCAATTGCACCGGTTTTAGCGCGCCTATCGTCGCCAGTTTCAGCACTTCGGCGGTGCCGCCGACGTTCGCCGCTTCGAGATGGCCGTAATGCGCGATGAAATTGACTTGCCCGCCGTTGTGCACGATCGCATCCACGCGTTCGGACAAGGCCGCGAAGTCCGCTTCGCTCAGCCCCAGCCGCGGCGACGCCAAATCGCCCAATACCGGACGCAAGCGCGCTTCGTCGCCGTCGCGCCAGAGTTTGTAGGTTTCGAGATTGCGGCGAATGCGGCGCACGCCTTCGGCGGCATCGTCGGCGCGCACGAGACAGACCATCTCCGCCACGGTGGCGTCGATCAGTTCGCGAAGAATGTACGCCCCGAGGAAGCCGGTCGCGCCGGTCAGCAGCACCGAGGTCGGCGCTTCGCGCGGCGCGCGCGGCGGCGCGGCATGCGCGGCGGAGACGCTGTCGGGCAACGCGACTTTGCTGCGCAGATCCAAGGCTTCGGTCTGTTCGCCTGCGCGCAAGCGGTCGATGGTGCGCGCGAGGCCTGCGATCGTCGGCGAGGCGAACACTTCCGACAACGGCAA
>JAGNNB010000372.1 GCA_017990865.1 Lysobacteraceae bacterium | reverse complement strand
ACCGCAACAGCTACGACAGCGGCGATTGGTTCAATCGCATCGATTGGAGTTATGCCGACAACGGTTTCGCCGCCGGCCTGCCGCTCGAAGGCGAGAACGGCAGCAATTGGTCGACGATGGCGCCGCTATTGCGTAACGCGGACATCAAACCGACCGCGACCGAAATCCGCTGGACCCGCGATGCGTTCCGCGATCTGCTGAAAATTCGCGCCAGCTCGCGCCTGTTCCGCTTGCGCACCAGCGACGAGATCAAGCAACGCTTGAGCTTCCGCAACACCGGCAGCGATCAAGTGGCGACGGTGTTGGTCGGTCATCTCGACGGCAACGGCTACGCCGGCGCGAACTACGACGACGTGCTGTATTTCGTCAACGTCGACAAGACCGCGCAAACGCTGACGCTACCGACGGAAGCCGGCAAATCCTATCGCTTGCATCCGGTCCATCGCGCCCACGACGCCGCCGACCGCCGCGCCGCCGCCGCGACTAACGACACCGCCACCGGCCGCTTCGTCCTGCCGCCGCGCACGGCGGTGGTGTTCGTGGTGAGGTAAGCGAAAGTCGAACCGCTCGCTCCTCGCTTTCGGGCGGGGAGCGGGTTAAGAACGCGTAGGGCGGGTGCAACCCGCCGAATCGAGTCGAGCTTGAGATTCAACGCGCGGCGAAGATGATTTGCGCGGATTACGGAAGGCGGGTTGGCACCTGCCCTACGGCGCTACCGTTTCGGGTATCGTGCTGGCGTCGTCGGGATAAGGTCGTCGAGGTATCGACTCTCATGAAAATCGGATCGTTTCGTACGTTCTTCGCGATCGTCGCCTTGACGATCGCATCCGCGGCAGCGGCCAAACAACCCAGCGAGCGCCAGCAGATTCTCGACGCGGCGCGTCCGCGCGCGACGACGGCCGCGGGGCAGCCGGTCCGCATCAAAGTCGATAAGCTCAACGTCGATGGCGGTTGGGCGGTGTTGGTCGGCGAAGTGGTCGGCCCGCCCGACAAGGCGATCGACTGGGACAAGGCACCGACCTGCGAAGCCGAGCTCGACAAGATGCTGTGGGTAGTGCTGCGCAAGCGCGGCGCCGCTTGGCGTGTCGAACATATCGATATCTGCGCCTCCGAACCTCCGTACTGGTATCTGGAGCAATTCGGCGGCTTCGTCTGGCCGTGCGGCGTGTACAAAGGTTTGGATGCGCCGGACGGCGAGAATTTAGAGGCGCAGTGTCGACTCGAGCGCAAGACACGGTAGGGCGGGTCTTGCACCCGCCACAAGACGAACCGCGATGCCCAATCGCGTAGCGATGCGCGACTTCATGACAGGCGACGAGAAACCGTTGTTTTTTGAGTCGGCGGGTGCAAGACCCACCCTACGGTTCGAACCGCTCGCTCGTGTCCATGCGCACGTTGCGAAGCGACGCGGTGCGCAGGTGCGCGGCGTAACGGGGCTCGGCGAAATAGCCGATCAGGATGCTGCGGCGGCGCGCGCCGCTGCGATTGACGCTGGCGGCATGCAGCAGATCGGCATCGAACACCAGGATATCGCCCGCGCTGCCCGTCAGTTGAATCGCGCGGGATTCGTCGGCGAGATCGAACGGCGGCTCGTCGGGCGCGGGGCGATGCGTGCCGGGCACCAGTCGCGTGGCGCCGTTGTCGGGGCCGTAATCGTCGAAGAACGCCAGCGCATTGACCGTGTCGCCGGGGCGCTCGTCCGAAAGATCGCGATGCAGCCCTTGATGCCCACCGCCGGGCAGCGGTTCGCGGCCTTCCACTTGCGCGTGGAAGAAGCGTTCGCCGATCAGCGCGCCCGCTGTCGCCAACAACATCGGCAAACGACACACGGCCCGCACCGTCGGGTCGAGATCCAACAACGAATGCCGCCAATCCGCGCCGCGCGGTACCGCCCACCGCTCGGTCGGCGTCACGTTCGCGTCGAAGGCATCGCGAAGCGTGTCCAGCCAGTCGGCCGGGATGGCTCGACGAAGCACGACATAGCCATCGCAATGGAGCCGTTCGCGGTCGATATGCGCGCTGAGGTCGGTCGTGGTTTCGTGGGTCATGCTTTCGAATGTCGTACAGTCGTTGAACGATGCCGTCATGCATCGTGCTCTCGATTGTAGAGGCTTCCATCGTGCCCGCGGGCGACGCTGTCGAGAGCGTAAGCGTACAGCCCGGGCGCCGTCGAGCGATTTTCCGTCGGGCGGCTCAAGGGCTACGATAACGTCGAATTCCGCCGGGCCGCGAGACCGCGGAGACGCGGAACGCGAAATCCGCCATTCGGACGCACCGGAGACGACCGTGATCACGAAAAAACGGCAGGGCGAACCCTGCCGTTTCGTTGCGTCATTGCGATGGACGAACCATCGCAACGGCGGTTCAGGCGTTGAGAGTCTTCGGCAGGATCACTTGATCGATACCATGGATCACGCCGTTGCTCGAGGCGATATCGCCTTCGGTAACGCGCGCGCCATCGATGCTGAACTTACCGTCGGTCATCTTGATCGCCGCGGATTGACCGTTGACGGTCTTGGCGGCTTCCCATTTGCCCATGTCGGCCACGCTCTTGCGTCCGGACAGGACGTGATACTTCAGGATCGACGACAGCTCGCCCTTGTTTTCGGGCTTCATGAGCGTATCGAGTTTGCCCGGCGGCAATTTCGCGAACGCCGCGTCGGTCGGCGCGAACACGGTGAACGGACCGATGCCGCGCAGCGTGTCGGTCAGACCGGCTTGTTCGACCGCTTTGGCGAACGTGCCGAAGGAGCCTTGGGCCGCGGCGGTATCGAGCAGATTCTTGCCCTGCGCGGCGTCGGCGACGACGTTCGGTGCGGCCTGGGCGACTTTGGAGGCATCTTTGCCGGAGACGGTGCTTTGGGAAGTATTCGGAGTATTCATGAGTGTTCTCGATGAGGCGATCGACGCGTTTCGCATACAGAGCGAATCGCGCGAATCGAAGGCGGCATGGCCGCGATATCCGTCGTGGACGGAGAGTAATGCCCGGCGCGGAGAGTGAATGGAAGTGCGGCGCGTCCGAGGCGACGCTGCGGAAGTGCATCGCAGCGTCGGTGAAGCATGCGCTTTTCATTGTTAGCGCAATGTAAACGCGTTCGCCTCGCAGCGAACGCGAATCGTAGCGGTCTTCTCTATCGAGATGGCGTGCGAGTTCTGTGCGCTGTCGCGCTTACGTCGAAATACCGAGAAAAACGATCGTTTTCGAGTTTCGGTGCCGGGAGGGGTTTCGATGCGCTTTTAGCGCACGATGCCCTGCACGCGATCGCTTTCCTGCTGCATCAAGACGCGAAAGCGTTGCGCGCGTTCGGGATCGAATTTCGGATTCGGTTGCCCGAGGATGACATCGCCGCCGACCAGCGGCGTCCAATAACCTTCGCATTCCAACCATTGCGGCTGGCTCATGCCGTTTTCCGCCAGCACCAGCATGTAGTGGATCTTGTTGCCGAGCGGGTCTTTTCGATGCGCCATTTCGGCGTGGATCTTCGCGTAAGTCTCCAGCGAGCAGGGCTCGGCACCGCCGCGCGCCTTGGCTTGCGCCGCTTGATACAACGGCATGAACGCGAGCGCGGTTTTGCCCATGTCGGACGGGTCGCTCATTTTCGCGGTCCAGCCGGCTTTCGAGGCCCGCCAATCGTCGGCGCCGACGCCATGTTCGGCGGCGATCGCGAGTTCCTTGGCTTCGTCGCCGCCGGTATGGGCCATCAGCGCGCAAAGGTCGGCATAAAGTTCGAGCGGAATCATGATCGTGTCCCCGTGAGATGGTCGATACGGTCCGCCCTGGCGAGCCGACCCAAAGACATTACGCGCCGAGCGCGGAAAAGCGGACAGCAGCCGGGAT
>JAGNNB010000371.1 GCA_017990865.1 Lysobacteraceae bacterium | reverse complement strand
CCCCGGGAGGCCTCAATGGCGAAAACATCGGAAGAACGGCGCTGTCGCGCCTTGGTCGAGCGTCTCGTGGCCGATGCGACAGCGGCGCCGCGGGCGTATCGGACGCGTGTGGCCTTGCTCGCGGGGCTGGGCTACGGCGTTCTGCTGCTGCTGTTGGCGGTGGCGGTCGGGTTGCCGGTGGGCATCGCGGTGGGGTTATTGGCGACCGGCCGCAGCTTGGACGGATGGGCGATCCACGTGTTGTTGCCGCAGGCCGTGTTCGCGGTGGTGTTGGTGCGCGCGCTGTGGGTGCGGTTCGAACCGCCGGCCGGTTATCGCTTGTCGCCCGAGGACGCGCCGGAACTGGCGGTCGAAATCGAACGCCTTCGGCTTGCGGCGGGCGCACCCGAACTGGACGAAGTGGTGATCGACAGCGACCTGAACGCCGGCGCCTCCAGCGTGCCGAAATGGTTCGGATTGGCCGGCCATCGGCATACCTTGGTGATCGGTTTGCCGTTGATGCGCGCGCTCGACCGCAGCGAATTGTCGGCGGTGATCGCGCACGAATTCGGGCATTTCCGCGGCGGGCATGGCAGCTTCTCGGCATGGATCTACCGTTTGCGCTTGAGTTGGTATCGATTCGCCGAGGCGCTGGCGCGCGGCGGTTCGTTCGCGTTCGCGCTGCTGCCGTTTTTCCGTTGGTACGCGCCGTATTTCAGCGCCTACAGTTTCGTGCTGGCGCGCGAGGACGAATACGAAGCCGATGCGGTGAGCGCGCGTTTGGTCGGCGAAGCGGCGCGCGTGTCGGCGCTGATCCGGGTCGAACACGCGGCGCAGCACCTGAAGCGACGCTTTTATCCGCAAATGCAAGCGCGAATGCGCTCGCAGCCGCAGCCGTCGCTGGCCTACAACATGCTGCTGGCCTCCGCGCTGCGCGAATTGCCGCCGGTCGATGTCGCGCGCCTGCTGGCCAGCGCGACCCGCGAGAACGATGTGGAAGACACGCATCCGACGTTGCCGCAGCGTGTGGTCGCGGTCGGCGCCTCGAGCGCCGCGATGAACGACGCGATGAGCGCCGCTACGAGCGACGCTACGAACGCCGCGACCCCCGCGTTGCGCGAGCAAGAGGTCGCCGCGATCGCGCTGCTGGGCGATTCGCTGTCGCGGATCGAGCGGCGGCTGGACGAGATTTGGCGCGACGAGATGCGCGTGCCGTGGGTGAAGGTGTACGAAGCGGCGGCGCCGGAACGCGATCGGTTGGACACGATCGAGCGTCGCGGCGAGTGGAGCGCGGAAGAGCGACTGGAACACGCGCGCCTGGTCGATCGGCTGCGCCCCGATTTCGATGCGACGCCGCTGTACGAGCGCGCGCTGGAAGCGGTGCCGAATCACGCCGCGGCGCTCGTGCGCCTCGGTCTGCTGCGGATCGACCGGGACGACCCGCTCGGCGCCGACGATCTGCGGCGGGCCATGACCCTGGATGCGGGCACTATTCGCCCGGTGTTCGAGCGCTTGAAGGAGTACGCATGCGACGGCACGATCGCGCCCGCCGCGGCCGATGCGCTCGCGACGCTTCGCGATGAATTCGCCGAGCAGGCCGCTTCGCTGGCCGCGCGCGATGGCGTGGACGAGGACGATGCGTTCTTGGCGCACGCGCTCGACGAGACCACGCTGAACGCGCTGCGCGATGCGTTGGCCCAGATCGCGCCGGTCGGCGCGGCGTGGCTGGTGCGCAAGCGCCTGACCATGGCCGATGAACAGGCGCACTTCACCTTGCTGGTGACGTGGCGCGGTTCGGTGGCGAGCGAGGATGCCGGGCTCAAGCGCATCGTCGCCGCATGGCCGCTGCCGGCCAGCGTCACCGTCTTCGTCGATAGCGGGCAGCGTGCGCTCGCGAAGCGGGTGCGCGAGGTCTGCCCGGAACCGATCTACCGCAAAGGCCGCTGAGCGCCCCCCGCGGGGGAGGCAGGCCCTACAATGCGCTCCCCGTTCAACCCGCCGGACCGCTGCCCATGACCGCTTGGTCGATCGACCTCGCCCGCAAGATGTATTCGATCCCGCATTGGGCGGAGGGCTATTTCGACATCGACGCAGCCGGCCGCGTCCGCGTGCAACCGCGCGGTGCGGACGGCCCTGGCGCGGCCTTGCCGGAGATCGTCGACGCTGCGTTGGCGCAGGGCGCGAAATTGCCCTTGCTGCTGCGCTTCCCCGACATCCTCGGCGATCGTCTGGCCAAGCTGCAGGCGGCGTTCGCGCAGGCGCAACAAGATTGGGACTACGCCGGCGGCTACACCGCGGTGTATCCGATCAAAGTGAATCAGCATGCCGCCGTCGCCGGCACGCTGGCCTCGCACGCGGGCGAGGGCTTCGGTCTGGAAGCCGGCAGCAAGCCGGAGCTGATGGCGGTACTGGCGCTGAGCCGCCCCGGCGGTTTGATCGTGTGCAACGGCTACAAAGACCGCGAATACATCCGCCTGGCGCTGATCGGCCGCAAGCTCGGCATGGAAACCTTCATCGTCGTCGAGAAGCCGTCCGAACTGCCGTTGGTGATGGAAGAAGCCAAAGCTCTGGGCGTGACGCCCGGGCTCGGCGTGCGCATGCGCTTGGCCTCGCTCGGCGCCGGCAAATGGCAGAACAGCGGCGGCGATAAAGCGAAGTTCGGCCTGTCGCCGCGGCAAGTGCTGGATTTGTGGAAATCGCTGCGCGACAGCGGCATGAGCGATTGCCTGGGCCTGCTGCATTTCCACATGGGCTCGCAGATCAGCAACGTGCGCGATATCGCCAACGGCATGCGCGAGGCGACCCGCTATTTCGTCGAGCTCTCGAAACTCGGCGCGAAGATCAGCCACGTCGACGTCGGTGGCGGTCTCGGCATCGATTACGAAGGCACGCGCTCGCGCAGCTTCTGCTCGATCAACTACGGCATCGCCCAGTACGCGTCGAGCATCGTGCAGCCGTTGGCGGAAGCCTGCGAGCAGTACGGCGTCGCGCCGCCGCGCATCGTCACCGAATGCGGCCGCGCGATGACCGCGCACCATGCGGTGTTGGTCACCAACGTGTCCGAAGTGGAACGCGCGCCGGAAGGCCGCGTGCCGCCCGCGCACGACGACGAAGCCGCCACGATCCGGCATTTGCGCGAAATTTATGGCGACATCGAGACACGGCCCGCGGTCGAGCTGTTTCACGAGGCGCAACATCATCACAGCGAAGGCCTGTCGCTGTACGCGTTGGGTCAGATCGATCTGGTCGCGCGTGCGCGGCTGGACGATTTGTTCTATGCCATCGCCCATGCGGTGCGCGCGCGGCTGAGTTACGACGAAAAAAGCCATCGCGATTTGCTCGACGAACTGAACGAGCGTCTCGTCGATAAGTATTTCGTGAACTTCAGCCTGTTCGAATCGATGCCCGACGTGTGGGCGATCGATCAGGTGTTTCCGATCGTACCGATCGAACGTTTGGACGAGAGACCCGAGCGCCGCGGCGTGATCGCCGATTTGACCTGCGATTCCGACGGCAAGATCGACACCTACGTCGAGAACGAAGACCTCGACAGCTCGCTGCCGCTGCATGCGCCGCGCGCGGGCGAGCGTTATCGTCTCGGCTTCTTTCTCGTGGGTGCGTATCAGGAAATTCTCGGCGATATCCACAACCTCTTCGGCGATACCGATGCGATCGAAGTGCGGGTGGACGAGCGCGAGGATCGCGGGTTCAAACTCGCCCAGCAGCGCCGCGGCGATACCACCGACGTGATGCTCGACTACGTCGGCTACAAAGTGGACGATCTGCGTCGCATCTATCGCGCGAAAGTGGGCGCCGTCGATCTGAGCAAGGGCGAAGCGACGCGGCTGAACGAAGCGCTGGAA
>JAGNNB010000370.1 GCA_017990865.1 Lysobacteraceae bacterium | reverse complement strand
GTCGTGACCTATTCCGGCGTACGTTCGGGCTACGGCAACGTGGTCGAGGTAGACCACGGCAATGGTTACGTCACCCGCTACGCGCACAACTCGCGCCTGCTGGTGCAAGTGGGCGACCTGGTGCGCGGCGGGCATGAAATCGCCAAAGCCGGTTCGACCGGCCGCTCGACCGGCGCCCATGTCCATTTCGAAGTCTGGGAAAACGGCGTGGTGGTGAACCCGATGCCGTTCCTCGGCGGTCAGCCCACGAAGAAGGGTTGATCCGCGGGCGACGTCTTGGCGGATTGTGGCCAAAAGCGCTTCATATGCGTTTGCGAGTCGAAAGTCCGGTACATACCCGGACTTGCTTACGACGAATCAATCGCTTACGGGATCGCTCGTTGCCGCCGCCGTCCCTGGCGGCTTTAGCAAGCTGTTCTTCGACAGCCCGCTAGGGGCTTGATACCCCGGAAGGGCGTCTCCACGTACAATGTCAGACCCCAGAAAGGGCGCCCGGCGCCCTTTTTTATTGCCCCCGAACGCGCTGGACGCGCTCGGCCCACTCCCTCTTTCGCATCAGACCGCCCATGCTCAATCGCTTGTTGACCTCGCTCTTCGGCAGCCGCAACGACCGTTTGGTCAAACAACTCGGCGGCATCGTCAAGAAGATCAACGCGTTGGAACCGCAGATGAAGGCGCTGTCCGATGCCGATCTGCAGGCGAAGACCGCGGAGTTCAAACAACGCGTCGCGGACGGCGAGTCTCTCGACAAATTGCTGCCCGAGGCGTTCGCCGTTTGCCGCGAAGCCTCGACCCGCGTACTCGGCATGCGCCACTACGACGTGCAGTTGATCGGCGGCATGGTGCTGCATCTGGGCAAGATCGCCGAAATGCGCACCGGCGAAGGCAAGACCCTCGTCGCCACCTTGCCGGTCTATCTCAACGCGCTGGAAAACAAGGGCGTTCACGTCGTCACCGTGAACGATTACCTCGCCAAGCGCGACGCCGCCTGGATGGGCCGGCTCTACAGTTGGCTCGGCCTGTCGGTCGGCGTGGTGTATCCCGGCATGCCGCACGGCGATAAGCACGCCGCCTACGGTGCGGACATCACCTACGGCACCAACAACGAATTCGGCTTCGACTACCTGCGCGACAACATGGCGCTGTCGAAAGACGAACGTTTCCAGCGCGGTCTGCACTACGCCATCGTCGACGAAGTCGACTCGATCCTGATCGACGAAGCGCGCACGCCGTTGATCATCTCCGGCCCCGCCGACGAATCGCCCGAACTGTACGTGCGCGTCAATCGCATCGTGCCGCAGTTGAAGCGACAGGAACTGGAAGAGGGCGTCGGCGATTTCTGGGTCGACGAAAAAGGTAAGCAGGTGCATCTGTCCGAAGCCGGGCAAGAGCACGCCGAAGGCCTGATGCGCAAGAGCGGCATCCTCGAAGGCGAGGAAAGCCTCTACGCCGCGCACAACATCCACGTCGTTCACCATCTCAACGCCGCGATGCGCGCGCACGCGCTGTTCCAGCGCGATGTCGATTACATCGTGCGCGACGGCGAAGTGGTGATCGTCGACGAATTCACCGGCCGCACCCTGCCGGGCCGTCGCTGGTCCGACGGCTTGCATCAAGCGGTCGAGGCGAAGGAAGGCGTGCCGGTGCAACGCGAGAATCAAACGCTCGCCAGCATCACGTTCCAGAACTTGTTCCGCATGTACAAAAAACTGTCGGGCATGACCGGCACCGCGGACACCGAAGCCTACGAATTCCAGAACATCTACGCGCTCGAAGTGGTGGTGATCCCCACCCATCGGCCGATGGTCCGCAAAGATAATCCGGACGCCGTCTTCCTCAATAAGGTCGGCAAATACCGTGCGGTGATCGGCGAGATCAAAGAGGCCAACGCCAAAGGCCAGCCGGTCTTGGTCGGCACCACGTCGATCGAAGTCTCGGAAATGCTCTCCGAGCAGCTCAACGCCGCGGGCATCCAGCACGAAGTGCTCAACGCGAAACAGCACGAACGCGAAGCGCATATCGTCGCGCAGGCCGGTCGTCCGGGCGCCGTGACCATCGCCACCAACATGGCCGGTCGCGGTACCGACATCGTGCTCGGCGGTTCGCACGAAGCCGAACTGCAAGCGCTGGAAGCCGAGAACGGCGGCGAGATCGACGAGGCCACGCGCACGCGTTTGAAGAGCGAATGGCAGCAGCGCCACGATGCGGTGAAAGCCAGCGGCGGTCTGCACATCATCGGCACCGAACGCCACGAATCGCGCCGTATCGACAACCAGTTGCGCGGCCGTTCCGGTCGCCAGGGCGATCCGGGTTCGTCGCGCTTCTATCTGTCGCTCGAAGACAATCTGATGCGCATCTTCGCCGCCGACTGGGTGCAGAAGATGATGGCGCGCATGGGCTTGAAGGAAGACGACATCATCGAAAGCCCGCTGGTGACGCGACAGATCGCCGGCGCGCAGCGCAAGGTCGAAGCCCATAACTTCGATATCCGCAAAAACCTGCTCGATTTCGACGACGTCAACAACGATCAGCGCAAAGTCATCTACTCCCAGCGCGACGAGTTGCTGGAAGCCGACAGCGTCAAGGACAACGTGGACGGCATTCGCCAGGACGTGGTCGCTGGCGTCGTCGAGCGCTTCGTGCCGCCGAATTCGATCGACGAGCAGTGGGATCTGCAGGGCCTGGAAGCGGAGTTGCAGGCCGAATTCGGTCTGCAGACCGAATTGGTGCGGATGTCGAAAGAGCGCACCGAGCTCGACGCCGAGCAGATCACCGAGCATGTGCAGGAAGAAGTCGCCAAACTGTTCGACGCCAAAGAGGCAACGATCGGCGGCGAAAACATGCGGATGCTCGAAAAGCATTTCATGCTCAACGTGCTCGACCAATGCTGGAAAGAGCACTTGGGCCGCATGGACTATCTGCGCCAAGGTATCTATCTGCGCGGTTATGCGCAGAAACAGCCGAAGCAGGAATACAAAAAGGAAGCGTTCGAACTGTTCGGCGAAATGTTGGAAAAGGTCAAGCGCGAAGTGGTTTCGCTGCTGGCCCGCGTGCGCATCCGCAGCGAAGAGGAAATCGCGCGCGCGGAGGCCGAAGAGCGCATGCGCGCCGAAGCCATCGCCCGCCAAATGCAGTTCCAACATCCGAATATGGGCGGCTACGGCGCCGACGAAGAAGCGGCGGATGTCGAATTGCAGCAAGCGTCGGATATGCCGAAAGTCGGCCGCAACGACCCGTGCCCGTGCGGTTCCGGCAAGAAATTCAAGCATTGCCACGGCCAGCTCGGCTGATTCGCGCCGTAGCGCGAATGTCCCGATCCGAAGAGTCCGCTCGCGCGGGCTCTTCTTTTTTGCGCGTCAAGATCGAGCCGCGACGCGGGCGAGGCGCTTGATCGCGGGACAGCGGGGCGGTAAAACGATCCGGTAAGAATTCGGTTCGAACGAAAACGCGATGAGCGGACGGAAGCCACAACCCGAAGACGAACGCGAGCGGCGGCGCGACGAAAAAAGCATTCATGTCGTCGCCGGCGTGATCGTCGATGCGCGCGGCCGCATCCTGCTCGCACGCCGCACCGAAGGTCGCGATCTGGCGGGTTTGTGGGAATTTCCCGGCGGCAAGGTCGATCCGGGCGAGACGCCTGAACAAGCGCTCGCGCGCGAACTTCGCGAAGAGCTGGGCATCGACGCGGAGGTCGGCGAGCCGGTGATCGTCGTGCCGCAACGCTATCCGCACAAACGTCTGCGACTGGACGTGCGCCGCATCGCGCGTTGGCGCGGCAGCGTAAAAGGCCTCGACGGGCAAGCGTTGGCATGGGTGCCGCCGCACAAGCTGTCGAGCTACGCGATGC